>JAMOPZ010000365.1 GCA_027064245.1 Campylobacterales bacterium | reverse complement strand
TGGTGATACTATTAAGATCACTTATAAAGATCAAACTGTTATAAAAACTTTTAAGAAAGATTCAACTATAAAAGGAACGGTGGCTTTATATCCAACATTTGATAATGATCTTGTAGAAGATATTATTGATAGTGGATATAGATTTAAACAAGTACAAATTCAAAAGGTGGTGCAGTAATGGCTAATAATATAACTATAACTATAGATGGCAAACAGTGTCAAGCAAAAGAGGGTGAATTTATTTTAAATATAGCTCGTGCAAATGATATATTTGTGCCAGCTATTTGTTATCAAACAAAATGTTCTCCAACTTTAGCTTGTAGATTATGTCTAGTAGAAGCAGATGGAAAACAGGTTTACTCTTGTAATGCAAAAGCAAAAGATGGTATGGAAGTATCTACAAATACTTCAAATATAGCTAAAGAGAGAAGATCAATAATGGAGGTTTATGATGTAAATCATCCATTACAATGTGGTGTTTGTGACCAAAGTGGAGAGTGTGAGCTTCAAAACTATACACTTTATATGAATGTAGATTCTCAAAACTATGCAGTAAGAGATGTAAATAGACCTACAAAACATTGGGGAGTGATGAATTACGATCCAGGTCTTTGTATAGTTTGTGAAAAATGTGTAACTATATGTAAAGATATGATAGGTTCAAGTGCATTAAGTACGGTAAAAAGAGGTGCAGATGCTCTAGATAAAGAGTTTAAAGCTTCTATGCCAAAAGATGCATATGCTATGTGGAATAAGTTAAATAAATCTTTAATTGGTTTTGATGAATCAAAATGTATTAATTGTGGAGAGTGTATTGCAGTTTGTCCTGTGGGAGCTATGGTAAGTAGTGATTTTCAGTATAAATCAAACTCTTGGGAACTTACAAAAATACCAGCATCAAATCCATATAGTTCAGATTGTTCTTTAATTTACTATGAAGTAAAACGAAAAAGTATAGAAGAGAATAAAGAGCAGATAATTTATAGAGTTACAAATGATGCTCATTATGTAAGTTTAAATGGTGCCACTAGATTTGGTTTTGATGTAGTAAATAAAGCCAATAAAGATCAAGATGGATTTAAAAAAGCTGTTGATTTTATAAAAGATGCAAAAACTATATTATTTAATTCATATATTACAAATGAAGAAGCTTTTATATTACAAAAAATCAAAGAAAAAACAGGTGCAAAACTTGTAAATCATGATGCTTTAAGATATAAAAACTTTTTAAATGAATTTTCAAAACTATCAGGTAATCAATTTTATAATGGTACATTAGATGATATTCATAATGGAAAATTTATAGTAAGTGTTGGTTCATACCTAAAATCAGATGCACCAGCTGCAAAGTATGCATTTAATAATGCAATTACTATGAATAAAGGTGTAGGGATATATTTTCATTGTTTAGGTGATACACATATTGAAGGTTTTGGAAAAAAAGGTAAAAATATCGAAACAGTTATAAATAAGCCTTTTAGTGAAGATGCTATTTTATATCTTATTTTGGATCAATTTGGAAAAGATCTACCTGATTATATTGTAAAATATCTAAACTCTTTAAAAGAGAAAAGAAAAAAAACTATAACAGAAACTATAAAAGAGAAAGTTATAGAAAAAGTTACAAATAAAGAGACAGGTGAAATAAAAG
>JAMOPZ010000364.1 GCA_027064245.1 Campylobacterales bacterium | reverse complement strand
AGTTACAAAAGCCCCTGGTACCCCATGCCCTGTACAATCTATACAAAAAATCAAACATTCATCATCACTTCTTAGTTCATTGAACAGATAAATATCTCCACCAACAGTATCTTTTGGATGCCATATCACAAAATATTCTTGAAAGTATTTTCTAAATAGATGATTATCAGGAATTAAAGAACTTTGAATAAGCGCAGCATACTCTATAGACTCTCTTGTATGTTTTAATATATCAGTAACCTCTTTGTTTGCCTCTTCAATTTTCATCTCTAAAGATGTATTAAGTATCTCAACCTCTTTTTGCATAGCAATATCTCTTCTAATAGAGATATATCCTATATGCTTACCATGATAGTCATACTCAGGAGAAATAACAGAATATACCCAGTAGCTTGTACCATCTTTTGCTAAATTTTTAATTTCACCTTTCCATGTTTCACCATTTGGTATAATGCTCCATATATACATAAAAGTTTCTGGTGGCATATCTGGGTGTCTTACTGTATTATGTGATTTTCCTAAAAGCTCATCTCTTGTGTATTTGCTGATATCACAAAAAGCATCGCTTGCATAAGTAATAATACCTTTTAAATCTGTTTTTGTCATAATAACATTTTTATCAATGGTATCTGCCAATATTTTAGCCTCATGATTACTAGCATCTTTTATCTCTATATTATGTAATATTTTTTTTATATAAAATAAAAATTTATCTATGTCTAATGGTTTTTCTAAATATCCATCAATACCTATATCGATACCATCTAAAATATAGTTTGTTTCAGTAAAAGCAGTAAAAAGTAAAATAGGTATAAATTGATCTATCTCTTTTATTTTTCGTGACATATCCAAACCATTTAAGATTGGCATATTTATATCTGTTATTATTAAATCAAAAGCATTATTAGTATCTTTGTTTTTAATATATTGTTCAAGCCCATCTTTTCCATTAATACAAACTGTAATATCTTCAAAAAATGTAGATAAAATCTCTACTATTGAAGATCTTAATATTTCATTATCTTCAATAAACAATAACTTTAAATTTTTTGTACTTTTTGCAATTTCCAATATTTCTTCATTTTTTATCATTTTTAATCCTTATTTAAATTTTATAGAGAAACAAACTCCATCTTTAGTATTTTGCACTAATAATTCCCCATCATTATGCTCTTCAACAATTAACTTTGACATATACAAACCTATTCCGGTACCATTTTTTTCATCTTTAGTTGAAAAATATGGATCAAAAATTTTAGGTAAGATATCTGTGTCTATTCCTCCACCATTATCTCCTATTTTTATAAATAGTTTTTTTGCTTCATCATAACCTGTAGATAAATTTATATATGGATTAGAAATATTTTTTTGAATAAAATTATCTTCACTATTTTGTATAATATTTAATATCACTTGAGTAATCTCATTTTGATGAATTTTTATCTCATCTTCAATATCTAATTTTAAATTTATTTTAATACCCTGTTCTTCTAGGCTAGTTTTCATAATAGATAAAACTTTTTTAATAGGAGAAGATATAGATACAGTCTCTTTTTGTTTTGAAGGTTTAAAAAAATCTCGAAAATCATCGATAGTATGAGATAATAATTTCACTTGATTATTTATTCTTGTAAACTTTTCATTTTGAAGT
>JAMOPZ010000363.1 GCA_027064245.1 Campylobacterales bacterium | reverse complement strand
AAAACTATTTTAGATAAAATAAATACATTAGAAAAGATCTCTAAAAAAAGGTAAAAATTGATTAAATTAGAAACAACAACAAAAGATGGTGATAAAGTTTTAGCTCATACTATTGTTAAGAAGCTTTCTATATCTATTGATGAACTTGTAGAGTATGCAAAAGAAATTAATTTAAAAGTTAAATCAGCACAGCATATTTTATCATTAGATGAAGCAAATCAGTTAGTAAGTTATATACAAAATCAAAAGCAAAAGTTAGAATTTAATAGTGATGATTGGAAAAGTTGCACAAATATCGACAACTACAAAAATCTTATTAAATTTATAGATAATACACTTTATATAATAGATACACAAATAACTCAAAATAGTGATATATTAAAAAACTCAAATAATGCTTATAAAGAGTTACAACAACTAAATATGACAAATCAAGATCTAATAGATATAAAAATATATCTCCTTTCAAAATTTGATTTTTCTTTAGAAAATTTAAAAGATAAGCTTATTTTTATGAAATCAGAATCTTTAGAATACCTTGATGATGTAATAAGCAGTAACTCTATTTGGAGTGATGAAAAACTATCTCATAAAGATATAGATTTTAATTTTACTGCGACAAAGATAGTATTATTGTATGAAGACCAAATACAAAAGATTAATAACTTTTCAAAAGTAGATAAGTTTTTTTCTACACTTTTAGAACAAATACAAATATTACAAAAATCAGATGAAAAATTTACCACCACAGATAAAGAAAAATTAGCACAGGTATTAAAAGATGGTTATTTAGAAGAATATACAGATACTATTTATCAAGAGTGGAAACAAGAGATAGATAAAATTAATAAATTTTATATTAAGTTTATCAAAGCATATTTTACAGATAAAATATCAGATAATATGGTTTTAGAAATATTTACTATATTGCAAAGTATCAAAGATGATTTAGAAGATTTTTATCTTACTATTCGTTCTGGACTTCTTACAAAATATAAAGAGAATCCAAAAAGCAATATGCTTCAAGAGATAGCCACAAAAGATAGAGTATTTAAGATATATCAAAAATCACAATCAAAATTTATAGAGTTACTTAAAAATGAAACTTCACAAGTGGCATATAGATTTTTAAATATAATTCTTAGTGAACTTTTAGATTTTAAAATAGAAGAAAAAAGTGATGGTTATGAAGAGATATACGATAAAATGGTACAACTTCATTCTATAAACTTGGAAATATATCTAAATGATATTGTAACTTATGGAAAAGAATTGGAAAAAAGAGATATGGAAATATCAAAACTGATGTTTAAAATGACAACAGATTTAGAAAAAATAGGAGAATAAAATGGGTTGGATTAGTGATACAATAGATACAGTACGAGGTTGGTTAGGTAAGAAAGATTCAACAGAATCTAAGAGTTCTACAAGAAGCAGTATTTCAAATACCAATACAGTTTATGAACCAGATAGAGTAAAAGTAGCTGAACTTGAAAATGCTAGAATGGATAAAGCCATAGAAGCACAAAAAGAGATAATTGAGATGAACCAAGAGATGCAACTTCTCATAATGGAAGCACATCAAAAAGGTTTTGAACATAGTACACAGGTGCTAAAAGATATGATGAGAAGTTTAAATCAAATAGCACAAGAGC
>JAMOPZ010000362.1 GCA_027064245.1 Campylobacterales bacterium | reverse complement strand
GTAAAGATTTTGCCGTATTTTTATTAAACTGATGTAAAGGTTCACATCTATAAATTACACTTCCATTAAATGTATTGATATCTGCTATCTCATCTAAAGCTATATCTTGAGCATCAATTTTTTCATTTGAAATACAATATCCTCTTAAATCTGCTCCATATTTATTGTATCCATTATCCATATCATCAAATTTTACTGCTCTATACCCTTTATCTTGAGGTAAAAATGGAGTGTAATGTATAGTATAATCACAATCTTTAATTTCCATTAATTCATTTGCTATATCATTTAGACAATAACCTTGAAAATTTAATGCTGCATTTGTATTTAATACTCTTCTATCAAGAGATGTAAAAGTCCCCTCTTGCTGATTTAAAGCAGGAATATTAAAATCACCTTTACCATTATCACTTAGTATAAAATCACCAAATTCGTTATAACCTATAATTTTACCATCACAACTCTCATCAAGATCACAAATCAAAGCAACACCTAAAGTATTTGTTTGTGATGGAATAATATGCACATCAAAACTAGTAAATCTATCTATTAATCCTACAAGTCTTGCTATATTTAAAGCTTGTGGATGTCTATATATATCTTCACCTATAATCAAAGTTTGTTTTTTTGATCTTGCTAATTTTTGTTTTAACTCATCAAACTCCTCTTCACCAACACTACTCTCGCCACTTAAATATCCAATATCAAGATCATCAAAATATGATTTATAATTTAATGGAATATTTTCTATTAAATATGAAGCTAGCATAGCTACTACACCCTCTTCACTTCCTACTTCATATTTTATAAATTGAGTATATTTATTTCCTAAAGCTATATCATCTATTGGGTGCATATAAATAAACTGTGCTCTATTTGTCTTAGTGGCAATATTTACAGCATATTTTATACCTGGGTTATCACGACTTATTCTAGTACCTATCATAACAATTGCATCACTTTGTTTTATGGTTTTACTAGATGCAGTATAAAGTGTATTTCCACTTATTTTTGAATATTCATTTAAAAACCTTTGATATGACAATGCATCTTCATTAAGAAGTTTTAAGCCTAAATTCTCTTTTAATTTTTGTAAAATTAATGCTTCTTCATTTGTGATATATGAGTTAAATCTCACAGCTTTTGCATCTTTAAACTGATCAACTGCTTTTAAAAATGATTCTTTACTCTCAGGCTTGCTTCTATTTTCAAACTCAAATCCAAATCTACCTGCCCCACAAAGTGCTGCAAATTCAAAATCATTTGTAACTCTTGTTATTTTTTTACCAAAAGGATCATCACTACCACTATGTTTTACATTATAATATAATGCACACCCACTACTACAGTGAGCACATGAAGCTGGTATTTTAGAAGCTTCCCAAGCATTTGCTGTATATTTAAACTCATTTGATACTAAAGCTCCAACAGGACAAACAGAGATACAATCTCCACACTGTTCACATCGACTCATTTTTATATCAATTGTAGATTTATATCCACCTGGTTTTATATATAATGCTGCAGTTCCAATTACCTCGTTACAAGTATGTACACATTTTTCACACATAATACAAAGTGCTGGATCGTATCCTAAAATACCCCATTTTTTCTGTTTTCTTTTTTGATCACGAGCAGCAAACTCTTGAGAACTTACTTTAAACTCCAATGTTTTATTTTGAAGATCACACTCTCCTGACTTATCACAAACTCCACATTGCAACGGGTGATTTACATCATAAAGTTTCATTAAATTTTGTCTATGTGTAAATAACTGTTCGCTATTTGTAGTTATTTTTGCTCCATCTACTGCTTTTTCTTGACAAGAAAGTATAAATCCATCTACCCCTTCAACCGAAACTGAACACATCCTACATGCTCCAATAGGTGAAACCTTTGTAAGATAACACATAGTAGGTATATATATATCATTCTCTCGTGCAATCTCTAAAATTGTTTGACCATATACACCGCTACACTCTTTACCATCTATAATTATTGTTATAGATTTTCCTCTATGTTCTACTCTATGACTCATACTGCCACCATCCCTAGATAATAACATCTCATACATCTTTCAGATTCCGCTTGAGCTTCTTGTGAGGTTAATCCTAAATTTACCTCTTTATTATTATCTTTTCTAAGATCTGTTTCAAGTTTTTCACTCACCTCTCTTGGAACTCCTGGCATCCAACCTGAAACTTTCTCTTTTTTATTATAAACTTTAAGTTTATTCATATGATCTTCCATAATCTCATCATCTGTTAAAGTGATCTCTCCACTATAGATATATCTACTTATAACAGAAGCTGCCCGTTTTGCTTGACCAACTGCATTTACAATAGTCATAGGACCATACTCACAATCTCCAGCTGCAAATATACCAGGACGACTTGTCATATAATCTTTTCCATTTGTTTGAAGTGTTCCCCAGCTTGTCATTGATAACTCCCACTCTTTTGGAAGTATCTGAAGATCTGCAGCTTGAGAAACTGCTGGTATTACATAGTCACACTCCATCTCAAATGAAGCACCCTCTATTTTTTCTAATTTTGCTCTTCCACCATTTGGATCTGGAATCAACTCATATTTATCTATTAAAAGTTTTTTTAAGTTATCTTTTTTATCTGTAATAATTTTATTTATTGCACTATAAAAAATAAACTCCACACCCTCTTCTACAGCCTCTGTATACTCTTCTAATGTAGTATTTCTTATAATAGTTTTTTCATCTCGTCTATAAAGCATCACTACTTTTTTAGCACCATCTCTTATACTACATCTTACAACATCCATAGAGGTAAATCCACCACCTACACAAACTACAGTTTTACCTTTTAATTCATTTGAAGCTGGAGATCCTATACGATATTTGTGCCAAAGATTTACTTTATCAAGCATCTCTATAGCACCCCAATATCCTTTAATTTCTGGTCGTTCATTTTCACATCTAATAGTTTTAGAAAGTCTTGTTCCAAAAGCTAATAAAGTAGCATCAAACTCCTCTTCAATCTCTTTTAAACGATCTGCACTTACTCTATGATTTGTAACTACTTCAACTGTTGGCATAGAGGTAACTAACTCTATATCTTTATTATATTTCTCTATTGGCATTCTATATTGTGGAACACCAACAGCAACTTCACCACCTAAAACAGGAAGCTCCTCAAAAATAGTTACACTAATACCCTCTAAAGCTAAATAATAAGCAGCTGTAAGTCCTGCAGGTCCTGCTCCAATTACTGCTACTTTTTTACCATCATTTTTAGCTTTTTTTGGTTTTTGTGGATGAAACCACTCTTGAGCATGATCACTTTCCCAATCTGCCCCTATTCTTTTTAATTCCATAATAGAAATAGACTCATCAAGATTACCTCTTCTACAAGCATCTTCACAAGGATGAGGACAAACTCTTCCACACACATGTGCTAAAGGCATGGTTTGTCTTGTAGATCTTAAAGAGTGTTCATAGTTTAAATCCCTAACACCTTCAATATATGCAGGTATATCAACATGACTTGGACACATATCTGTACAAGGTGCAGTTACATTTGCTATATATTTATCATCCTCTTCATCATACCAAGGTGATTTTTTTTGCTCTTTAATAAGTATATTAAACTGATCTTCGAAATGCTCAATCATACCCAAAATTGGTACTGGTACAGTTTTTCCTATTTCACATTTAGAGGTACTAGTCATAGTAGAACTTACCTCTTTTAGGTGTTCTAAGTCACTATACTCTCCCTCTCCTCTTGCAATTTTATCTAGCATATCATATAAAATACGACCACCCCAACGCCCTGGAGTACATCTTCCACACGCTTGTGAGTATTCTTGATATTGTCTAGCATAATTCATAGCAAGTTTCACTACATCTACATCTGAATCAAATAGTGCAAAACCATCCCATCCTACAAATGCTTTTGTAGCTAAATCTTTATTATAATTAACAGGTAATTTTGCAGATACTTCAGCCCAATCATCTTGATCTTTGCCTCTATTATCTACTATTTCACCTTGCCAATTAGAAAAATACACTTTACTCAAAACTTATTCCTTAAAATATCTTAGCTTACTTGCTCTGTTTGCTCTTTTTTTATAACAACAGTCCAATCAACTTCATTATATTTAAGAGAATTCATCAATATCCAGTTATTTTCTTTTACAGCATCTGCTACAGCTTGAATTGGACTAAAATCCCCAATTTCAAATAAAAAAATTGCATTTTCACCATCTTGTATATTATCATTCATAATCTCTACTAATCTTGGTAGAAAATTTTCTTTGTGATCTCTTAGGTCATATCTTTTCATTATCGATCTATCTCCCCAAATACAATATTTAAGTTACCTATAATTGTAACAACATCAGCTAATTGATGACCAGGAAGTAGATCTTGTAAAAGACCTGTATGCCAAAAAGATGGTGCTCTACATTTAAGCTTATATGGATATGGTGTTCCATCACTTACAACCATAAATCCTAATTCACCTTTTGGTGACTCTGTTGCTACATATACTTCACCAACTGGTGGTCTCATACCTTGAGTTACTAAAACAAAATGTTGCATCAAAGAGTAATTTTGTGTCATAATATCCTCTTTTGAAGCAGATAAATAACTAGGTGCATGAGCCATAAGTTGAGAATCACTTTTTTTATACATTGGAATTAGTTGTCTTAAAATTTTCATAGACTCATACATCTCAGCCATATAACATTTATATCTTCCATAACTATCACAAGTATTTGCAACTGGTATATCAAAATCAAGCTCAGGGTAAAGTCCATAAGGCATCTCTTTTCGAAGATCCCATTTAACTCCACTTCCTCTTAAAGCAACACCTGAAACTCCCCAAGATTTTGCCATCTCTTTTGAGATAACACCTACATTTTCAAGTCTCATTCTCCAAATTCTATTATTTGTTAAAAGACCTTCGTAAACAGGTATTTGAGAAGTCAATACTGACATAAAATTTTCTAAATCTGTTGTCCAATTTTCTGGTAAATCCAAAGGAACTCCACCAATTCTAACAGCACTATGAGTAAGTCTTGCTCCACAATAATCTTCCATAAGATCCATTGCAAACTCTCTTTCTCTAAATGCATAAAGAAAAATAGACATAGCCCCAACATCTAAAGCATGAGTTGCCAACCAAAACAGATGAGATATAATTCTATTTATCTCTAAAAGCATAGTTCGTATAATCTCTGCTCGTCTTGGAGCTTCAACACCTATTAGTTTCTCTATAGCTAGTGCATAACCATAGTTATTTGAAGTTGATGCTATATAATCCATTCTATCTGTTGTTGGTAAAAACTCATTGTATATCATATTTTCACCAAGTTTTTCAATACCTCTGTGAAGATACCCAACATCTGGATTTGCTTTTACTACCTCTTCACCTTGTAGCTCTAACATAAGTCTTAATTGACCATGAGCTGATGGATGTTGTGGTCCAAAGTTTACTACCATTGTATTATCTTCTCTGTCAAAAGTAATATTTTCAAAAAATGGTTTTAATCTATTTGTTGCTTGCATAATATTATCTTCTCTCTTTCAATACTGTTTTTTCCATCTCATCAAATGGTGTTACAAGTTTTTTACCAAATAATTGCACACCACCCTCTTCTTGATATCTTATAGGGGTATTTGGTTCATTACCTTCACTTATCTCTACACCTTTTGGTACTTCATGTCCTAATCTTGCAAATCTTTGAGTATCATATCTATCAACACAAGCTGCATCTCTTAGCTCTGCACCTATAGTTTGTCTTGCTTCTTTTCCAAAAATTTGATCAACTTCATACCAAGAAGCTGCTTCATCACCTTGAAGAGGATAAGACTTTCTAAGAGGATGTCCGTGCCAATCATCTGGCATAAGAATTCTTTTTAAATTTGGATGATTATTTACTTTTACACCATACATATCATACATCTCTCGCTCTGACCAATCTGCCATTCTAAATAAACTATCTACAGACTCTATTGCTTGTTCTTCTCTAATAAAAGTTTTTACCCTTATTCTTTTATGTTTTGTTGTAGATAAAAGTTCATAAAAAATCTCAAATCCACCCCTTTGTGCTACATAATCAATAGCACTTAACTCCATCATAAAATCATATGCTCTTATGCTTTTTAAATGTTTAATAGCTTTCAAGTTATCTGTGTGATTTATATAAATTACTAAATGATCAAGTTGAATATAACTATCTTGAATATCTACAATATTTTTTAAACTTAAATAATCTGCACTAAATGTACTATCACTAAAAACAGACTTTTTTTCCAACTGTGGAGTTACGAAAAATCTATCATTATAATAAGATTTTTTTTGTAAATCATTTTTTGGTTTATATGCTCTCATTATATCAACCTTTTTGCTTTTTGTGCCATATTTGCAGGCTCTCTTCTTATTTTTCTTTGTAACATCATTAGTGCATATTGTAATGTTTCTGGTCTAGGAGCACACCCTGGGAGATAAATATCAACAGGAACTATTCTATCTACACCTTGTACTGTTGCATAAGTATTAAACATACCACCAGTATTTGCACAACTTCCCATAGAAATAACCCATTTTGGATCTGGCATCTGATCATACAATCTTCTCATAAACTGAGCATGTTTTTTTGTAAGAGTACCAGCTACAACTATAACATCACTTTGTCTTGGACTTGCTCTAAAAATAGTACCAAATCTATCAAAGTCAAATCTAGATCCACCTGCTGCCATCATCTCAATAGCACAACAAGCCAATCCATACGTCATAGGCCATAATGAGTTACTTCGTCCAAAATTTACAATTTTATCAACTGTGGTTAGCTTTATAGCTTCTCCACCATCTGCTAAATAATTTACTTTATGCTGTGCCATTCAAGCGCTCCTTTTTTCCATGCATATACAAATCCTATAGCTAATAATACTATAAAAAGTATCATCTCTATAAATCCAAACATACCTAATACTTTAAAATCAACAGCCCATGGAAACATAAAAATAATCTCCACATCAAATAATATAAATAAAAGTGCCATTAAATAAAACTGTACAGATACAGTATTAGGTTGTTTTGTAACCTCTGGTCCACATTCATACAAAGTACATTTTAATTTTTCAGTATTTTGCCTAGCAAACTTACCACCTACAAATCTTGATAACATTGTAGTTGCAATAAATGCACCAAATGTTAAGATAAACATAATAAACACACCAAAATATGGATGTGATTGATTTAAATGTTCCATTTTTTCCCCTTTTAAAATTGACACTATACTAAGTTTCTTAGATAAAATGTCTATAATAACTCTTCTAATCTTATCTAATTTGAAGTAAATCTAAACTTATATCATACTATTTCTACCCATTTACAGGTAAGTTAGATGTAACAAAAAGGAACATCTATAAACCAATGCTAATTGAATCTAATGAAAAGTTTTAGGGGCTAAAACCACTTAATTTTAATAAATATATTATATCTTTCGTATAAAATTATAAGAATCTACAAATCTAAATGCTATTAAATTTTCCAATATTGCAAATAATACTATAAAATTTATAAAACTACTTCCACCATAACTAAAAAGTGGTAATGGTAATCCAACAACAGGTGCAAAGCCTATAACCATAAGTATATTAACACTCATATCTAAAAATAAAAGCAATCCTAAAGCAGCAGAAAAAACACTAATTAAAAAATCATGTTTATAATGAACATACAGCAATAGAAGATGAACAATAAGTATAATATATAAAAATATCAATCCAAATGCACCTAAAAAACCATATCTTTCTATAAAAGATGCAAAAATAAAATCACTTGTTGCTATTGGTAAAAATTTTAATTGTACTTGAGTAGCATCTTGTTTACTTTTACCAAATAATCCAGCAGATCCAATAGCAATAAGTGATTGTTTTACTTGATAGCTAGGCTCTTTTGAGACAAAATCTTCTATTCTTTTTTTTTGATAATCTTTTATAAGATATGTATATACTATAGGTGAACAAATAGCTAAAACTAAAGCAATAGAAGCTAAAATTTTCCATTGAATACCTACTAAAAACAATACTCCATACCCAACAAGAAGTAAAACTAATGCTGTTCCTAAATCTGGCTCTTTAGCTATTAAAATAAAAGGTAATAATATATAAAATGAAAAATATATAAATTCTTTAATATTATATCCACCTTTTTGTGGAGGTTTGTCTTTTATAAGATAACCTAACATAAGTAAAAAGGCAGGTTTAAAAAGCTCTGAAGGTTGTATTGTAAGGTGTGTTAAAGGGATATGTACCCATCTAGTAGCACCTAGTTTAGTAACACCAAAAAATTCAACACAAAGCAACAAAATAATACCAATCCAATATAATACAGGGATCAAAGAGGTTAATTTTCTAAATGGTATTAAAAAAACAGCTATAAAAGAGAAAAAGGAAAGAGAAAAATATATAACCTGTTTATTTGCAAGCATCTCACTAATTTCACCCACTATGTAATGGGAAAAAAATACAAGAGGCAATACAAGTATAATCAACTCATAATTAAAATGTGATATTATCCTTTTATCAAAAAAATATACCATCTAATATTTAATATAATGCCATCATATTATCAACTTTATCCCAAGATAGATCAGTATTATCTTTTTTAAATATATTATAAACATATCTTGCAAACATATCTGTTTCTATATTTACTTTTGTACCTATTTTATAGGTTTTAAAAAGTGTTTGTTTAAAAGTATGTGGAATAATAGTCAATCTAAATTTATCATTAAAAACATCATTAACTGTTAAGCTTATACCATCTATTGTAATAGATCCCTTTGGAATAACAAATTTTAAATACTCTTTTGGTAAAGTTATAAAAAAATCATAAGAGTCAGCATTTTGTT
>JAMOPZ010000361.1 GCA_027064245.1 Campylobacterales bacterium | reverse complement strand
GATAGATGGTGGAACACTTTGGGATGGTAAAAGTTTGTATGAACTTTATCAAGAAGCATATACACCATGGGAGTGGCATAAAGAGTTGTTTGAGTACGCAAGAGGTATAGATATAGATATATTTTCAAGCCCTTTTGATAAAAGTGCAGTTGATTTTCTTGAACAGTTTAATCCATCTGCTTATAAGATAGCATCTTTTGAGATAACAGATTATGAGCTTATAAGATATACAGCATCTAAGATGAAGCCTATCATCATAAGTACAGGAATTGCTACAATTGAAGAGATACAAGATGTAGTAGATATATGTAGAGAGGTTGGGAATGATGATATAGTATTACTAAAATGTACTTCTGCATATCCAGCACCACTTGAAGATGCAAATTTGGTTATGATACCGAACTTAGCTCAAACTTTTGGAGTAGCAAGTGGTTTTTCTGACCATACACTAGGAAGTACTGCACCCATAGTAGCTATTACACTTGGAGCAAAAGTGATAGAGAAACATTTTATACTAGATAAAAGTATAGGTGGGGCAGATGTTGGATTTTCATTAGATAAAGATGAGTTTTCTCAAATGGTTAAAGCTATAAGAGATGCAGAGAAACTTCTCGGTAAAGTTGATTATAGTATGAGTAAATCTAAACAAAAAAGTAGAAGATTTAGTAGAAGTCTTTATGTAAGTAAAGATATAAAAAAAGGTGAAACTTTTAGTGAAGAAAATATAAGAAGTGTAAGACCAGGATATGGTATGCATCCAAAATATTTAAAAGATGTTTTAGGTAAAGTAGCACAGAATGATTATAAGTTTGGGAGTAGATTTGAAAGATAAAGATTTATTTGAAAAATTTACTAGTTTAAAAGATAATAAAGATTGGAAAGATGTTTATATAGCATACAAAAAGAATGAGCCGTTATTTAACTGTATTATTGATAATCTTATAGAAAAATATAATTTTACACATATAGAGGCTATGAATAGTGTTATTTATGAGATATTTAGTATAAATTATAGTCGTATAAACAGAAAAAGGTTCTTGTTCTTTAGTAGAATAAAATGGATGTTTATTTATATGTTTACATTAATAGTTATTTTTTGTAGTGGGGTAGTGGATTTAATCTTTACTCTTATTCAAACGAAAGAACGACGAGACATATTATATGAAGAGATGTGGAGTCATCAGAGTTGGTATAGTCGTTTTTATAAATATATTGATATAGAATTAAATAAAAATAAATATAAAAGAAGTATTTTTTATGTGCATCCAGGTGTTACAAAAAATTTTTTCAATATAATAATTGATGAATGGAGAGGAAACTTGATTAATCGTAGATATAAAAGTGTTCTTTTTGATTTTAAAAAAACTTTTTTTGTATTTAAAAATGATTTTTTTTATGTTTTTGTTTTATATAGTTTATCAAGAGATATAAATTTATTTTTTTTATATTTAAGGATTTTAAAAAAAATGGTTACTTATGCTTCACAAGTTAAAAAAATAGAAGCTCAAGTTTTAATTATGGCTGGGGATTATTATTGGAATCCAATAAAATACATGGAATATAAAAAGAGTATAAAAAATATTATACTTTTACAGCATAATTATAAAAATGAATATTTACATAATAGGATGTTTCAGTATTGTGATTATTATTATGCTCATTCTCAGGACGCTGTTAATAAACTGGAAGGTATAGATTTTGCTAAGAAATATGCGATAGGTAGTTTTCAATTGATTCCATTTTTAAATAATAAATTTGATATTGAGTATGATATTTTATTTTTAAATCAAACGGTTGAGGATGATTTAACTAATATATATCCTAATTTAGATCAAGATATTTTAAGAAAAAGTTTTTATTTATTGATAGATAATTTAAGAATATACTTGGAAAAAAATAAAAAATCTAAAGTTGTTTATGTAGCAAAAGGTGAATCAATTAATAATAAGCCTTCAAGTATAATAAAGGAAAAATTTAAAAATTTCAATAATATTGTATTTGAAGGGGTATATGGAAAAAGTACATTTGAATTGGTTCAAAAATCTAAAGTGATTATAAATATGTATTCTAGTGTTGGTTTTGAAGCATATGGATTGGATAAAAGAGTATTATGGATAAATTATAATGGTTGCTGTAGTGCTTTTAAATACGATACAGAAAAAGAAGATTTGCATGTTATGATAAATGACACAAGTTATGAAGCATTTGAAGAAAGAGTAAATCTACTTTTATCTGATAACAAAGAAGTTGATGAACATTACAAAAAATTAAAGGAAAAATATATGAATATTCAGGAAAATCCTGCTAAAGTTGTTGCTAATAAGATAGAAGAGCTGATATTGGAAAAATAGATGAATATAAATATTTTGGATTGTACCCTGAGAGATGGGGGATATGTTAACAATTGGAATTTTTCCAATGAGCAGATAGTGGATGTTTTAAATTCTCTTGATAAAACTGGTCTTGAGATTGTTGAGTGTGGATATCTAAATAACAAAAGTGGCAAAGAGGCAGATTCTACACTTTTTAGAGATATTTATACTGCAGATGCTTTGATTAAAAAAGCTAATATAAGTTTACAAAAAGTTGTTATGATAAATTTTGGTGATTTTGATATTGTAAATTTACCTCCACAGTATAAAGTAAGTATAGACGGTATAAGATTGGCATTTCATAAAAAAGACTTGAAAAACGCTACAGAAACAGCAAAAAGAATTATAGAACTTGGATATAAACTTTATTTTCAGCCTATGGTAACTAAAAACTATACGGATATGGAGTTCTTGTCATTACTTGAGGAAGCAAGTGCATTGAGGGTTTATTCTTTTTATGTAGTTGATAGTTTTGGATCTATGACTCTTGAAGAGTTTCAAAAATATATGTTATTGGCAGATGAAAATCTTGATAAAGATATAGTTTTAGGTTATCATTCACACAACAATATGCAACTTGCATTTTCGAATGCTATTGGTATGTGTTCACTAATGACAAGCAGAAATATAGTTATAGATGCGAGTATATATGGTATAGGCAGAGGTGCGGGAAATCTAAATACGGAGCTTATTACTGATTATATCAACAATACCTTTTTGCAAAAATATGACACACTTCCTCTGCTTGAAGTTATAGATAAGTTTTTAAACTCTTTGATGAAAAAAAATCCTTGGGGGTTTTCACCTGCTCAATATCTTTCGGCTTCCTTTAATTGTCATCCAAATTATGCTACTTATCTAATAAACAAAAATACAAATCATATTGTTGGTGTGAAGAAAATTTTACAGATGGTAGATGATGATAAAAAAGCTTCTTTTGATGAAAAATATATTGAAAAACTTTACATTGAATACATACTTGAAGATAAAACAGATATAAAAGGTAACTTTCTTATTCCAAAAGATAAAAAAGTTCTCTTGGTAGCATCTGGAAAGAGTACAAAAGAATATAGCAATTTGTTGCAACAAAAAGTTTTAGATGATGAGTATATAGTTATTGCATTAAATCATAAGCCTGATTTTGAATGTGATTACTATTTCTTTTCAAATCAAAAAAGATTTGATGAGTTTAAGTTAAAGTTACCAGTAAAAAAAATAGTTATAACAAGTAATATATTGTCTAATGAAGAGATTAAAACAGTATTGTCTATCAGGAAATTAGTTTTTATTGAAGAGAGGTTTGTTACAAATGTAGCTATAGTATTTTTAAATTACTTGATTTTGCAAGGCATCAAAGATGTTGAGATAGCAGGTCTTGATGGTTATAAAATAAATGAGGATAATTATAATTACAAAGAGACAAGTATTGTAGTAGATAAAAAGGCTTTGCTAGAAGAAAACAAAATATTATCAAGATCATTAAAAGACTTGGAAATATATATAGCTATTGAATTTTTAACCCCTTCTATTTTTCGTGAAGAAAGAAGATTAAGAATACTTGGGATAATCCCTGCAAGATATAAATCTAGCAGATTTGAAGGTAAGCCCCTTTGTATCATCAAAAATATACCAATGATAAAAAGAACATATATTCAAGCAAAAAAATCGCATTTACTTGATAAGTTGGTTGTGGCAACAGATAGTTTAAAAATAAAAGAATATTGCGAAAGCGAAGATATACCTGTAATTATGACAAGTAAAGAATGTTTAACTGGAACAGACAGAATAGCTGAAGTGTCACAGAATGAATTCTATGACTTATATGTAAATATACAAGGTGATGAACCTGTTGTAGATCATGTAAGTATAGATGAAATAGTAGAGGAATTTAAAATATATAAAAATCAATATGTAGCTTATAATTTATATAAAAAAATAGATATAAATGAAGAGATTCATAGTGATACAATTATTAAAGTAATTACAAATGAAAATGATGAATTGATGTATATGTCAAGATTAGGAGTACCTTTTAATAAATCTAAAAATAAACTAACTTTTAGAAAGCAAGTTTGTGTTTATGGATTTACAAAACAAGCATTAGATATATTTAGCAGTAGAGATAAAACTATAAATGAACAGTATGAAGATATAGAGATATTAAGATTTATAGATATGGGATATAAAGTTAAGATGAAAGAAACAAATGTTGATTCCATAGCTGTGGATATTCCTGAGGATGTAAAAAAAGTAGAAGATTTTTTAAATAAAAATGGATTACAATAGTATGATAAAAAATATACTATGGGATTTTGATGGTGTTATTTTGGATAGTATGCCAATACGAGATTATGGTTTTAGAAAAATATTTGAAGATTTTAATACTGAAGATGTAGATAGGATATTGGACTATCATAAGCAAAATGGTGGACTATCAAGATATGTAAAGATACGATATTTTTATGAAAATATTTTAAATAAAGATATTAATGATGATGAAATCAATATCTATGCAGAACAATTTTCTATGATTATGAAAAGAGAACTTATAAATAGAAAGTATTTGATAGGTGACTCAGTAGAATTTATCAAAAACCATTATAAAAAATATAACTTTCATATAGTTTCAGGTTCAGATGAAAAGGAGTTAAAATATCTATGTAAGCAATTAGATATAAAAGATTATTTTATATCTATTAATGGTTCACCAACTCATAAAAATGATTTAGTTAAAAATCTATTAGAAAAATATAACTATAATAAAAATGAAACTATTTTGATCGGTGATAGTATGAATGACTATAGTGCGGCCAAAATAAATAGTCTTGATTTTTATGGATACAATAATATAGAATTAAAAATATATTCAAAAAGATATTTAGATGATTATAGGGAGTTGATAGTATGAATTATCTAGTTACAGGTGGTGCTGGTTTTATAGGATCAGTAATAGCAAAAAAATTATTAGAACAAAAACATAGGATAACCATAATTGATAATTTATCTACAGGGTATATGTCAAATATTCCAAAAGATGCTATATTTATAGAAGGTGATATATCTAAACTAGAGACTGTTAAAAAACTTAATAATATGAATTTTGATGCGATATTACATATAGCAGGACAAAGTTCAGGTGAGATTAGTTTCGAAGATCCTATTTATGATTTGGATTGTAATACTTCATCTACTTTAAGGTTATTGAATTATGCAAGAGAGATAGGATGTAAAAGATTTATATATGCCAGTACAATGTCTGTATATGGAGAACAAAAAGATAAAGAACAGTTTAGTGAACAAGATAAAACAATCCCAAAATCATTTTATGCTGTAGGAAAACTAGCAAGTGAAAAGTATCTGAAAATTTATAAAGAACAATATAATATAGACTTTACTATATTGAGATATTTTAATGTTTATGGTGCTGGACAAAATCTTGAAAATTTAAAGCAAGGTATGGTTAGTATCTATTTAAAACAATTTATGGATGATAATTTTGATAAAGTTGAAGTAAAAGGTAGCACTAAAAGGTTTAGAGATGTTTCGTATGTGACGGATGTAGCAGAAGTAACTGTAGAATCGATTCATAATCAAGATTTTTATAATGATATTTTTAACATCGGAAGTGGTGTAAAAACAACAATAAATACTATGCTAGAATCTATGAAAGAATATCTAAATTCAAGTAAAGATATAGTTATCACTGAGGGTACACCTGGTGATCAATTTGGAATATATGCAAATAATAAAAAACTTAAAACTATATATAAAAAAGATTTTATACAATTTAATGATGGTTTAAGAATGATGATAGAGTGGATAAAGAATAATAGAAATAAGAGGATAAAAAATGAAATGTAGACTATGTAATGCAAGTGATAAATATCAAACAATAAGAGCAGAATATGTTTTTGGTGGGACTAAAGAACATAAATTTTATGAATGTCATGAATGTGGGGCTATTTATTTAACACCTACTTTAACAAAAGAAGAAGAAAAACACTTTTATAATAAAGAATTTGAAAAGTTCATGTCAACAAGGGTGGGAGATCATAGAGATTGGTCTAATGCTGAAAAGCATATTTTATCTAATCAAGATCAAGTATTAAGAAGATGGAAATTTATGGAAGAACATATAGTAAAAAATATGACTGTTTTAGAAATAGGTTGTTCATCTGGTTTTATGTTAGATAAATTTAAAGATGAAGGTTGTAATGTTTGTGGAATAGAACCATCAGGTGAATTTTTAGAATTTATACATAATAAAGGTTATGAAGCATATGAAACATTAGAAGAGATAGATAACAATAGAAAATTTGATTTGATTACTCATTTTTTTGTATTTGAACACATTGCTAATCCTTTCGATTTTATAGAGAAACAATTAAAATTATTAAAAGATGGTGGTATTATTATTGCAGAAATACCATCAGCAACGGATCCTTTAACCTCATTATATGACATAGACGCTTTTGAAAAATTTTATTGGTCTATTGCACATCATTATTATTATACACCTAAATCATTAAAGTATATACTTGACAAAATAAATCTAAAATATGAATTGATTCCAGAACAAAGATATGATTTATCAAATCATATCACTTGGATGATAGATGGTAAACCTGGAGGTCAACATAGATTTGATGATATTTTTTCAAAGACATTAACGGAACAATATAAAAAAGATTTAAAAGATAAATGGCATTGTGATACAATTTTTTTGAAAATTTATAAATAAGAGTTTGTGATTGAGTACAAAGCAATTAGAAGAAAATTATCAAGAAAATCAAAATAAGTTTCATAATTTTATAAATAATATTAAAAGAAATATAAATGTAGATATCTATAGTGTTATTAATCCAACTTTAATAAAGAATCCTTATGCAAGTGATTTTCCAAAAAAGTTTTTTAGTCAAAATTTTAATATAAATAAGAAATATGTATTGTTTATAAAAAATACTATAAAATTTTATATAAAAAATCTTTATTTAATTTGCTCTTACCTTGTTGCATTTGTTCTATATAAAATATATTATAAAAAACAAAGAAAAAATAATATTGTAAATATTATTGATATTTTTGTTCTTGTAGATAAGGTCAATAAAAATAAAGAATTTAATGATAAGTATCTTGATGGGATATATGAAGTATTTAAAAAATATAATACCAACTATACCTTTTTACTTCGACCTTATGGTGTTAATAAAAATCCATTTAAATTAAAGAAGTTTTTTCAAATAATAAATAAAGATGCAAATGATTTTATATTTGAATATGAATTATTAAATGTTTTTGACTTTTTTCTAATAACATGGATTGTAGTAGTATATCCTTTTAGAACATTAAGGTTATTGCAAAAAGAAAGAAATGATATTGATAAATCATTCAATTACTCGCTGATTTATGATATAACACATTTTAGTTTTAACAGTGTTACTAGATATATATTTGGTAAAAATTTAGCAAATATAAATTCAATTAAAAAGATATATTCTTGGAGTGAATTTCAAGCTATTGAGAGGGGTTTTAATTTTGGGATTCGAAAATATAATGATAAAATCAGAATTATAGCTTGTCAGTTTTATCTTAATTATGAAACATATTTTAATGCCTATGTTGATGACATTGATTTTGATATGTTATCCTCTCCGCATAGAGTTTTGGTAAATGGAAAATATTATGTTCTAAACAGAAAGAAAATAAAATATAGTATCGGCGTTTCATTGAGGTATAAAGATGTATTTTGTTTTAAAGGTGTAGTGGAGGAAAACAATATTTTATTGCTTGGCTCATATATAGAAAAAGATACAAAATACATGCTCGAAACTATAAATGATTTTGATAGTGTGATTTTTAAAAATCATCCTGCAGTTAATATAGCTAAATTCGGCAAATTAGCAAAAAATATAACTGTATCAGATAAAAATATATATAAACTTTTTGAAAATACCAAGCTTGTGATAGGAACTGCATCTGGTACATCTGTGGAAGCTATAGCATGTGGTATCTCTGTTATTATAATAGCAAGTCAAGATAATTTAACAGCAAACCCTTTGGTTGATTACGGAAAAGGAAAGATTTGGGATATTGCTTTTAATGAGGATGATATGAAAAAATTGTATAATAAGCTTATTGAATACAGAAAAAACAATCAAGATGAAATACAACAGATGGCTCGTTGGTATAGGGATAACTTTTTCGTAGAGCCTACTGAGGAAAATATTGTTAAAGCATTTGATTTGGATGGAGAAATTTATAAATGAAAGTTTTACTTTTAGCAGGTGGATTTGGAACAAGACTTAGTGAAGAGACTGATGTGCGACCAAAGCCAATGGTTGAGATAGGTGGTAAGCCTATCTTGTGGCATATAATGAAAATATATTCAACTTATGGCTTTAATGAATTTGTAGTTTTGCTTGGTTATAAGGGTTATTATATAAAAGAGTACTTTGCAAACTATTTTTTGCATCAAAGTGATGTGACTATTGATATGAGTAATGGTTCTATGCAGGTGCATAACAATAGTAGTGAGCCGTGGAAAGTG
>JAMOPZ010000360.1 GCA_027064245.1 Campylobacterales bacterium | reverse complement strand
AATCATAGGTATACATCGTGGGAAATATGTTTTGAGGCTTTTAAAGATAGAAATTTAGATGATAAGACAAAGGCTTTGCATCTATCTGGATTTTTGTGTAGTTGGGGAATGTATAGAGGAAAAGGAGAACTTTTAAGAAGCTATAATTATCTCATTTTTAAAGATTTAATACCTACTTTAAATAATTATAAAGATTTGAGAGTTGATTTTTTGGAAGAGAATGTATATAATGAATTTTTAGATCTCGTGGGTAAAATTGAGGAATACTTAAGTAATCTAAAGATATCTCCAACTCATACTTTAGTCACAAAAGTTATTTTAGGTGTATATGGATGTTTTCATGCTTTGGATCAATACTTTTTAGAAGGCTATAAACGATACGGATATAAATTTTCAACCAATATATTCAAAAGTCCAGAACATTTTGCAGAGTTTTACGATAGTTTAAAGTCTTTTTATAGCGCAAATAAAATTCTTTTTGAAAATGAAAGAAAAATGATAAAACGTACGAGAAAGATTAACTATACACCTATGAAATTAATAGATATGTGTTTTTGGAATTATGGAAAATTTTTTATTGATTGCAAGAAATTTTTTAAATAGATTACAATTAAAAAAGTGATTTGACGGGATCAAAACTTTGAATTTGGCAAATTAAAGTCAAATGGTTTAATCTTTTTAGTTTGGAGATAAAATGAAACTATGCAATATAGATATTCATAACATCTTAAAAAATTTGAGTGGTAAAAGACCTATTTTTCATTCTGAAGCCGATTTTCAACACGCTTTGGCTTGGGAATTGCATAAGACTTGTAATAATGCCGATATTAGATTGGAAAAAAGATTTAACATAGATTATCTTGGTGATATATATGTAGATATACTTTTTAAAGAAAAAGAGAGTATAGCGATTGAGTTGAAATATACTACAAAAGAACTACATACTACCATTAATAATGAAAGTTTTTCGCTAAAAAATCATGATGCATACGACATTCGTAGATATGATTTTTTGCTTGATATATACAGACTTGAAGCTTTGAAAAATACCAAAAGAATTAATAAAGGCTTTGCAATTTTTCTAGCAAACGCTACTGCTTATTGGAATAAACCGACAAAACCAAATACAAATGATAAAGATTTTAGGATTCACGAAAACAGAACTATACAAGCAAACAAAAAGCTAACTTGGGCAA
Source organism: Campylobacterales bacterium (assembly GCA_027064245.1). Taxonomy (GTDB): domain Bacteria; phylum Campylobacterota; class Campylobacteria; order Campylobacterales; family Arcobacteraceae; genus JAIOSF01. The sequence continues at coordinate 467 of JAMOPZ010000360.1, read as the reverse complement.
AGGGAACAGGCAGCGGAACAAGTAAAAGGAGAACTATGCTTTTGATTTTTAGAAACAGTTATGCATTTCATTGGAAGGGTTATAGTAAAGTGGGAAATTGTGAATTTAGATATTTATTGGTCAGAGTATAAATTTAATTATTTTAAGGCTTAAAAAACGGATATTTGCGCGATATGTTTAAGCTTAATAAATTTTTAGAAGCAGTAAAAACAAAACAGTATTATTGGCTGTTTTTTCTAATTACTATTATTATCATATATTTTCCTCACGGTTTTCATAATATAAATATCTTAGATGACGAGCATCTAATAGATAGTTATAAACATCTAAATCATATAGATTTGTATCACATATTTATCAGGCACGCTAAAGATGGGCTTTATTATAGACCGCTTATAAGTTTGTCGTATCAAATAGACAAGGTTTTGTTTGGCTTGTTCATTCCTGTTATGTATTACGAAAATCTG
>JAMOPZ010000359.1 GCA_027064245.1 Campylobacterales bacterium | reverse complement strand
TGGAGGTGGTTCAAATATAGTTGAATATATAGAATCTTTAAATAATAGTAATATAAATAATAGTAATATTAGGAGTTTAATAATAAATAGTGATGTAAAAGCACTACAATCAAAAAAAGTACCAAATAAAATACAATTATATACAGTAGATGGATATGGTTGTGGTTCAAATGATAAGTGTGGTTTAATGTTAATAGATACAGAAGTCTTAGATAAAATTAAAAAATTTATTGATAAAAGCAAAGAGGTAAATATAATAGTTACTTTAGGTGGTGGTGTTGGTAGTGGCTCAACACAAGCAATAATAAAGTATCTTTATCAAATAGATATCAAAGTAAATTTTTTTGTTGTTTACCCTTTTTCTTGGGAAGGTATTAAACGAACAAATAGAGCTAAAAAAACTGTGGAATTTGTCAAAAATTATTGTTATAATATTTATGAATTTTATAATGATAATTTAAAACAATATGGTAATATTAGTATGCATAATAGTTTTAATATTTTAAATAATGATATTTATAATTTAATAAATTCTAAAAATAATAATTAGAGCAAAAAAATAAACAAACATATAACGAAAGAGATTTACATAAATTATTAAGTAGTTATTTGAAAAAAAATACAATTTATCTCAATATGATTATTCAACAATAACCGATTTTAGCTGTATGTTTGCAGTATCTGATATAGAGACTTTACTAGAAGATCTTGATACTTCAAATGTAACCAATATGGAAGGAATGTTTTTTGAATGTAAAAATTTAAAAAACATTCCACCGTTAAATACCTCTAGTGATAAATAATGTAGATAATAATTTGTTACAAAAAGTTGCATAGATTGGTGGAATAAGAATGAAACTTAATTAAAGTATTAATAAATCTATATATAACTTTCATTTAGATAAAATCAAACATTAGGAAAATAGATGAAATATACAAAAATAACTTTTAAAATTAAAGATACAAAAAAGCCACATTTTTTTATTGGCTCTAAAATTCGTGGTACTTTAGGGTATGCTCTTAAAGATGAAGTATGTATCAATCCAACTTTTAAATGTAATGGTTGTTTTGCACAACATCAGTGTATATTTTACGATATGTATGAAAAACAAAACAATACACATAAATATAGATTTGATTTTGATCTTTATAATAATAACTATAAATTTTCACTTTTTTTATTTGAAGATCATATGGCATATCAAGAAACCTTAACAAAAGCTATATTAGAAACTTTAAAAGAGCATAAAGTTGTAAAACATAAAATAAAACAAAAAAAGTTTAAACAAAAAGAAAAATACTCCAAAATTATAAAACTTAACTTTATCACCCCTGTAAGGATTAAAAAACAAAATAAATTTTTACTAGATGATATAGGTTTAAATGATATATTATACTCAATTCATAGAAGAGATTTAGAACTTCGCAATCAACCATTTAAAAGAATAGCTTTTAATCAAGATATAAAAGTGGTATCTAAAAATATAAGATATCAGGAGATTACAAGAAAAAGTAATAAACAAAATACAAAAATGAATCTAGGGGGACTTATGGGTGAGATAGTGTTGAGCAATGTAGATAAACAAACATACAATCTACTTAAATTAGGTGAGATTATTAGTATCGGTAAGCAAACAGTTTTTGGACTGGGAAAAATAAAAATAG
>JAMOPZ010000358.1 GCA_027064245.1 Campylobacterales bacterium | reverse complement strand
TATGAGTTACTATATAACAGCTCATAAAAATATACCACATGGTATAGCTTGTAGTTTTACACTTCCTATGCTTATAGATAATATTATAGGAAAATATGATTTTATAGATGAAGTTTTAGTCGAAATATTTGGAGAATTATCATCAGATAGGTTGAGAAAAATACTAAAAAAGTTAAATATATCTACTACATTTAGTGATTATAATATAGATGATATTGAGTTAATAGATCTTAAAAAATCACTTCAAAATAATCAACGAGCAGGGAATAGTCTAGTTAAATTCTAATCATCTAAAAACCAAGGATTATCTCTTAAAAATTGTGTTCCTATCTTAGTTTTAACATTTGAGAATTGCTTACTTTTAGAGTGGATTTTATAGTATCTTTCTAAATTATACTTATCATTTTCAGTGTATTTATAATCATTAAGATACTCTTTTACAACCATTAAAATTTCTAATGGAGTATTATTTTCTATTTTTAAGTTTAATTTTTCATAAGTTTTTTGTTTAAAATAACTTAAGCTACTATTTTGCATAAGTTCAAGATATTTTTTCAAACTTATATAATTTTTATCTAAAATAATCTTTTTTGGGATATATATATCATTTTTTGTAGAATAAGATGGTGCATCTATAGGGATATGGTTTACACCTATTCTAGGTTTAGAAAATGCATTACAAATATCTAACATTCCAGAATGTCCACCTATAGCAAATTCACATTGAGAAACTAAAAATATATCCATAAAATCACTTTGAAAATCACTATATGGATAATCTACACATTGAGGGTGCTTAAAAGTAAGTTCTTGTTTTACAACACTACCCAATCTAATTATACTATAACCTTTTTCTATAAGATACTTTATAGCTAATTCATAAGTATTTATATCAGCATCTCTATAATCATGATATGACCAATCATGATATTTAAAGTTAGTATCCAAATACTGACTATCTCTTGCGAAAATACAAACAAAAGGTTTTTTAATATTTAATTTTTGAAGTATATTTTTACCTTTTACAATCTCTTGCTTTTTAAACTCAATAATTGGTCTTTTATTTATAAACAATTCATAAGCATTTGACCTTTGCCCTATATCACAGATATATTTTTTATGAATAAATTTATTTGTTAAAAGGTATTGTAAATATTTATTAATAAAGTTATTTTCAAATATATATATATTTCTATATTTTTGAAATACATTTCTATATAAATTATATAAAGTTTTATTGGCTAAATCTTTTTCATGTAAATATGAAAGGACTATAAAATTTTTATCTTGATAAGATTTATAATTTTTAACTTTGTATAAAAATGCTTCATTCTCTAAACAAAATTCACCTATTCTATGTGTCCAAAGTTTTATAATTTGTATATTATAAAATCCAAATATATTATTTATTAATTTTAGTATTAATTTATCTATGATTTGTATTAATCTTATGTTTAAAATACTTTTCTTATAATTATTAGCATTCTTTTGAACAATTATTAATTTAGTTTTATGTATATACTTAAGTAGATTATTATATATATTATTACCCCAATTAGGTGATACTATATATATTTGATAAACAGATAAATTTTTAATTTTTACTGGATTATATATATTATTACCTTGTTTTTCAATATCAATATATCCACTAATAATAATATTA
>JAMOPZ010000357.1 GCA_027064245.1 Campylobacterales bacterium | reverse complement strand
TGTCCTAATTTTTTTGTTTTTATTTTATTTATTTTTGTAAAACAAATGGTATATTCCTAATATATATATTTATTTCTTATTATATTACTTTAAGTTTATAGGGGTGATGAATGTCAGTAATACCATATTAATTCAAGATGCAACTCTTAATAATTATAATATATTGATTGATATTATAGGCTTAGATTTTGAGGTAACAACTCTTGAAGGTGAATTTCAACAAATTATATTAAATATCATATCAAATGCAAAAGATGCGTTTATTGAAAACCATACAATTGATGCCAAAATAACTATTAGATTAGAAAAAAATAAAATTACAATTAGCGATAATGCAGGAGGTATCCCTGAACATATAATAGATAGAATTTTTGAACCATATTTTACAACAAAAGAACAAGGCAAAGGAACAGGGATTGGACTTTACATGTCAAAGGTGATAATGCAAAAAAATATTGGTGGTTTATTAAGTGTAAAAAATATAAATGGTGGTGCAGAGTTTACTATTTTATTTGAATAAACTTTGGATATAATGTATAAAAAGGATAAAAGATGAAATTATTATTATATGCATTAATTATTTTTACAATAACTGGATGTAGCAAAGAAGTGAAAATGGAAACAATCCAAACAGCACAAAATTATAGTTTTCAAAAAGTATGGAATGAGGTAAACTCAGATCCTTTAAAAGATTTACCACAAAATAGTGTCTCATTTGCTAAACTTTCTTCATCCACAGAGAATTTAATATTAAAGGATGCCTTAAGAACCTTAAATAGTCATGCTGATATATTAGAACCATTTGATAAATTAGCTCACCCAAATGGTATATGTTTTAAAGGTATTTGGGATATTGATACCAAAAATATATATAGTGGATATTTCAAAAAAAATAGCAAAGCATTAATAATAGCAAGAGCATCTACAGCCTTATCTGAGACAACAAATGATGATAAAAGAGCTTTTGGATTTGCAGGAAAACTATTTGCTTCAACCAATCCAAATAAAATAAACAGATTTCATAGTGCTAACTTTTTTCTTATTGATGACTTAGGTGGAACAGATGCCAAATCTTATACAGAAGTATCTCTTACAAATGATCCATTAATCTCTTTTTCATTTGCTGTATTAAAAAATTTACTATATGCTTCAAAAGTAGCATATAACTTTGCTGAGGCAGATAAAAACTCTGGAATTAGACAACTATATGAGATCTCTCAACTAGGTGAAAAAAGCCTCAAAAATATAATAACTCCAAAATGGATGAAGATAGAAACAGAAAATAGTAGTAAAAGGGAAGCAAAAGATTTTCGTGATGAACTTAAAATTAGTGATAAAAACTTGATTTTTAATATTTTTGTAGCAAATGAAATACTAGATGAGAAAAAAAACTGGCAAAAGATTGGTACAATTACACTAAACACTTCTGTTGTGTCAAATTCTTGTGACCACCGATTACACTTTCATCACCCAAAGTGGAGAGGTGATTTAAATCATAAATAGATTTTAATTCTAAAAGTATAATACCCCAAGAAAAATAAACAACTAAAAAATAGCTCTAATCTAAAAAAGAATAAAATTAGATAAAAAAGCCAAAAGAAGGGTAGAAGATGAGTCGTAAAAAAACAGTATATACAACAGAACTAAAAACAAGATTAGTCCTAAAGTTGCTAAAAGGCGAAAAGACAGTAAACGAAATAGCAAGTGAAAATAATATAATACCAAAGAATCTAAAAAACTGGAAAGATAAATTTTTAGAAAATGTAGAATTAGCAATGGAAGCAGCAAGAATCAAATTAACCAAGAATTTTTGAATCTTTTTGCATTTTATCATAATTATAGACGATATAGCTCTGGTAAAAGGAAAGGGAAAATTCCTATGGAAATTATTACAGGAGAGAGTCAAAATAAGGGGTGGATTGAACTTTTAACTGATTTTATTGAGACGAAGGAACCTAGCTTTTTTCCTTAGATAGCTCTGTAAAAGGTCTCTTTTTTAGTTGCTTTTATTACAAAGGGGGAGTATTGTCTATTTTCTTTTAGATTGAAGTGTCTATGGGATTGGTTTGTGGTGAAGGATGCCGAAGTGAACTACAAGTAATCTTTAAAAAAAGACAATAAATTACTTGTTAGTTCTTTTAATCTATTAGATTTAGCAACTCCATATTACTTAATCTTGTAGTTAATTTTCTTATTTATTTAAATATCCTTTTTTAACACAATATCCCAAGTGAAAATCAAAAATATTACTACAATCCCTAAGAGTTTTTTGAGTATCTATCCAATTTTTTCTTCTATATTTATAATCTTGAAGCAACTTACTTTTATCAAATATTTTATAATCAATAGAATCTGCTATATCAATTGAAAGTAAAGTTAAATAGTTATAATTTAATTTAAAACTTTTATCTTTTTGTTGTTTTTGTTGATGGTTTAAAATAATCATTTTATCAATATTAATTGAAGAGATTATCATAAGAGCAACCATTGAAATAACTGCTGTGTAGTTTAAAAAATTCTTATAATTCTTTTTAATTATTAAAAATGTAATATAAACTATTAACAATATTATCAAAAAATATGTAAACCATTCAACATAATATCTTAGTCCTGTTGCTCCATAAATATTTTGATATACAAACATCTTATTTAATGATGAAAAGCCTATAATCACAACCTCTATTGCTAAAATAATTTGCAAAACTTTAATAATATTTTGAGAAGTTGAGATATATAATCGTTTAAAAATATATAACATAATCAAAGATGAAAGGGTCATAACCATAGATAATTCAAAAAATCCATCTCTTGCATATTGTGCATAATTTATTGAACTTTCTTTAATAAACTCTTCGCCTCCAAATAGATATGGAAGTTGAAACAATATAAATGTTAAAAAAAGTAGATTTACCATCCCTGAAACAATACCAACCACCACAATATCTAATCCACTAATTTTAGCAAGAGATTGTTTTTTGGAGTGAGCCGAAAAAGATGAGATTACAAGAGCCAAAAATAAAAGTGTAAAAATTGGGATTTTAATAGTTTTAGAGATAAACTCTTCTATATTTATATTAAATGAAAAAATATTTGAGAGAAATCTTGCAAAGTTTTCATCAGAAGCACCAAGAAGAATTATAAAAGTGAACATTATTGGTATAGTTATAAAAATACCCTTGCCCACTCTTTGATATATAGTTTTATCAATATCTAAAGCAAAAAGATTTTTTAAAAATGGGATAACAAATAAGATACGGCTAAAGATAGATATATCCACTAAAAATAATTCATAAAAATTCTCTGCTTTTTTCATACTATTTGTATATACCAAAATCATTAAAAAGAATATAATCAACGGCAAAAAATATTGAACAAAATTATTATTATAATAAAATGTATCAAAAGACAAAAATAAAATTACAAATAATAAGAATTTAGAGTATTGATTTTTTATCATATTTTGTTTTATCAAAAGAATAATTGGTGCTAAAAACATAAAATTAAAAATCAAATATGAGACACCAATATTATACTCCATCATCACCAAATCACTCCAAAGAGCAGTGATAACAGCCACTATAAATAATAACCAAGCAAATTTTGGTATTCTAAGGGGTATATATATATCTATATTTTTCATAACTTTCCTTTATCTATTTTTCTGCATCAATTTTTTAGCGTAACTTGTATCTACTTTAGCCTGAAGTTTTTCAAAAATTGCATATAATCCAAGCAATGTTCTATCCAAAAATATAAACTCTTGATTTAATTTATCAAGAGAATTTATCTGTTTCTTTTGAATTTGAAGTATAGCCTCAAAACCTCTTTTTGAAAAATCTTTATGAGTTGCAAAATCAAAAATATCAACTTCAAATGGTTCAATATATAAAGAGTCAAGGGGTTTTAAAGTATTGATATAAAATTTTCTCATATCTTTTATATTAGTTTTATCAATCATCCCTATCTCCTCATACATATTAATTATCTCATCTTCATCCTCTCTTTTGATAAGTGCTAGGTGCAATTTTGAATAAAAATTTAAAAACTCATTATCAATTTTTTTGACACAACCAAAATCTATTATAGCTAATTTTTCATCCTTACAAAATAGATAATTACCAGGATTTGGATCTGCATGAATTACACCAAGATTATATAAAGAGTAAAAAAATGAATTAAAAAGCATCTGTGCATATCTATCTCTTGTTGATTGAGATGGATTTGATTTTAAAAACTCTTTTAGTATAACACCATCAATTTTTTGGCTTGTAAGAACTCTTTTAGTTGTGAAATTTTTATATACCTTTGGAATAATAATATTATCAATCTTTAGATTTTTTCTAAAATATTCATAATAATAAGCCTCTCTCTCATAATCAATCTCTTCAAGTAATCTATCTTTAATCTCATCAAGAAGATGATTTATCTCTTTTGATTTAGCCACTTTTTGCAAAAAATATTTTAAAATATCTATATCATTTAAAATACTCTGTTTCATATTTGGATATTGTACTTTTACAACAACTTTCTCTCTATGAAGTTTTGCCAAATGAACCTGCCCCAAACTTGCAGATGCAAAAACATCTAAATCAAATGTATCAAATATCATATTAGGATAATCTTTAAGCTCTTTTTTAATCACTTTTATAATTAATGCTTTGTTTAATGGAGGTACTTTATTAAAAGATTTTTCAAGCTCATCAATATACTCTTTTGGCAAAAAATTAAGATTAAGTGCCAACAATTGAGCAATTTTCACAGATACACCTTTTAACTCACCAAGTGCCTCAACTATAACTTTTGCAATCTCTTGATTTGAATTTGAAGTTTCATCATTCTCTTTTTCTTTACTTAAAAATGCTTTTTTAACAGTGCTTTTACCTTTTATATATCCACTTTTTATCCCTGCTTTACCAATCACTTTAAACTTTTGAAATTTACTTGAGACTATTATATTATTCATCTATAATCTCCATAAACTTTTTCTTGATATTTTTCATTTTACTTTTTTTACTAGAAAAATTTGCAAGATTATTGATTATATGGGTTTTAAACATAAATTGCCCCAAATCAGCAACTTTAGAGAGTACATTTGACAAAATCAAAGCCTCTAAAATACCCATTGAATGGTCTATAAACTCTGTTGTATTCTCAAATTCATCAGAATCATCTTTAATCCAATATGCAACTACAGCAATAAAATAATCCCAAAATAGGATAGGGAGATAATCACCAAATGGTTGAGCCTCAATCTCACCAGCCTCAATTGCATTATTAAACATATCCTCTACCATTAATATAAAAAGCTCTTTTGTATTATATAGCGAATCAATTTTTACAGAAGATGAATAAAAGGCTAAATCAAATATCTCAATAATAAACTCTCTATCTTGAAGATACAAATCTAACTCAGACTCCAACATTGTTTGCAACTGCTCCCTTAATGAAAAGCTATCAAAATCATCTATATTTTGTAACACCTCAATTGTCTCTTTATGCTTTTGTTTTAGATACTCATATAAAATATTCTCTTTTGTAGGGAAATAGTTATATATTGTTGGGTCACTAACCCCTGCTTTTTTTGCAATCTCTCTCATAGATGCATTTTTAAACCCTTTTTCAATAATTACATCAACGGCAGATTTAAGTAGCTTTAGTCTAGTTTTCTCTTTTGCTTTTCTTGATACTTTCATAATAACTCCTTTTTTTAATATACTATACAATAAAATAGATAATATTCATATTAAATTATAGTAAGTTAAATTATATATTTTTTATTTATCTATATTTGATATAATTATTTTTATAAAAACAAAAGGTAAAATATGACTATAGATGATTTTTGGAATATAATAGCTAAGGCAAAAGATACAATAAACCCAGAAGAGGTGATAGAGATTGTAAAAAAAGAGTTAGAAAAACTATCACCAGAAGAGATTGTTTCATATCAAAATCATTTTGATATTTTACATGATAAAGCTAATTTTTGGAACTTATGGGGAGCCATTTATTTGATAAATGGTGGATGTGGAGATGATTCATTTATAGATTTTAGATATTCTCTTATATCAAGAGGGAGAGAAATTTATGAAAATGCTATAAAAAATCCTGAGTCATTAGTAGATTTAAAACTAAATGATGATGAAAATGAAAGGTTTGATGAGCTTTTTAATGAATCATTTGGTTATATTGCTACTGAAGTATACGAAGAGAAAACTGATGAAGAGATTTATGACTATAGAGAAAATAATCCTTATGGTAATGATGAAGATATGGGTGAAGATTGGGATTTTGATGATAAAGATGAGTGTTTAAAACGATTACCTAAACTTACTGCTAAATATTGGGGAAAGTGGGAATAAATAAACTTTTAAAAAAGTTAAAATTTATTTTTTAGTAATTGCTAAAGTACTATCACTAAGTGCTGAATCAACAATTTTATTTAAATCATCTAATACAACCTGAGCAAGAGGTTCATAAGTTGATGCTTCTGCTTCGTTTATATCTCCACGAGCTACAGATGCTTCTACTGCACCTTTAAACATATTTTCAAACATAAACTTAGGGCTTAATACACTAATACTAATAGTTTGGTTTGTATCATCTGTTTTATCAAGATATACAGTTATCTCACATGGAAGAGCAGTAATATACTCTGAACCTAATTTTGTTGCCATTTTTGCATAAGTTGGAGAACATGCTTCTGCCACAAATACACCTGGAATTGGGATAGGTTCAGGTCTTGCACTTCTCCATCCTGAGTTTGTAGATAATCCTGCAACCATTGTATCAGCAGTTGCTTCATCAGTACCTAATTTTACAATAATCTCTTCTGCTAGTTTTTTTGCATCAGCAGTTGTAAAAGCATCTCCATTTGGATTTTTATAGCTTGTTACAATATAAATATCATCATCAGAGAGAGCATTAATATCCTCTTCTGTAAATTTTGGTCCCATCATTTGTGTTGAAGTTGTTATATTTTCACTTGCCAAAGATGTCTCAATCATCGTTCTAAGTTCAGACTTTACATCTGATGCCATTTTTTCTAATCCACCAGTTGGGTCATCTATACCAGGGAAGAATATAGTAAATATTGCACTAGCATCTAACATATCAACATAAACATTCGTTCCGTCACTATGCACAGAAACCTCGCAAGGAAGAGCCGAACCATGTTGTTGCCCTGTATTTGTTGCCATTGTTGCATAAGCACCATTACAAAACTCTATCACTTTTGTTTTGTATGTAGCGTTTAAATCAGCATTCCAAGCAGGAATTGGAATCATATCAGCAAGACCATCGTTAGTTTCACCTTTTGCAGTGTTCGCTCCAGCAATTACCCAATCAGATGGAAATCCTAAAACATCTTTTTCATTTGTATTAATTACATACTCTGCTATTTTAGTAGCAATAGCATCAATATCAGCAGATGTTCCAGGGATTGATAATACTCTTTGGTATGGTTGAATTGTATCTACTACTGTAGTAGCTATATTTTCATTTGTATTATCATCGTTATCGCTTCCACAACTAGTAAAACCTGTAGCTAAAAGTGTTGCAAGTGTAATAGAACCTAATAATCTTGTGTATTTCATTTGTATTCCTTATAATTATTCTTTAAAGAATAATATAATAATTTATTAAAAATACAACTATAATATTATTGCAAATTATTATATATTCTTATATTGTATCATAATGTTACAATCAAAAGATATACCGTTTAAAGATTGTAACAATTCTGCTATCTATAAATCACATATTTTGAAATACTTATATCTATGATATTGATATTTTTACCTATATATTGCAGTTATATAATTCTTTAGAGAAGTTTATTTGCTTTTTTTTGATATAATTTTACTTTAAAAAAATAATTATATTAAAATAGGAAAATAATGAAAATTACAATTGAAGATAATAAAATATCACAAATTAATGCTGAGTTAGAGATAGTATTTATAGTTAATAAAGATTTAAATCACAAGTTTATTCAGGATAAAAAACTTCTTAAAAAAGCAGGTTTCAAGCCATCTCAAGATGCAACTTGTCTGTTAGTATCAAAAGATAGATTATATGTAGCCATTGATACTCTTAAAAGTTATGATATAAGAACAGCTATAGCTATAGCTATAAAAGCGATTAAAAAGACAAACTATAAAAGTATTAAAATTGCAACTTATTTAAGTCATCCAAGATGTACTGCTTCAATTAGAGCAATGGTAGAGGGGCTTTTATTGGGTGAGTATAGTTTTCAAAACTATAAAAGTAAAAAGAGCAAATTTAAACTTAAAGAGGTTATAATTTCTACAGAGGGTTATAGTGAGCATGAAGTAAGTCTTGAAAATTATAAAAAAGCTCTTGACAATGGTAAAATTACAGCAGAGGCTACAAACTTTACAAGAGATATTGTAAATACAACTCCAGAAGATTGTTATCCTCAAACTATGGCAAATATAGCTAAAAAACTTGCAAAAAATTCTACTTTAGAGTGTGATATTTTAAAAACAAAAGAGCTTAAGAGTGAAAATATGAATGCACTTCTTGCTGTAGGAAGAGCTAGTCGTCATAGTTCAAGAGTAATTCATTTAGCACACAAACCACAAAATCCAAAATTTGTTGTATCTTTGATTGGTAAAGGTCTTACTTATGATAGTGGTGGTCTTAGTCTTAAACCTGCTGATTTTATGGTAACAATGAAATCTGATAAGAGTGGTGGTTCGGCAGTTTTAGGTCTTATGAAAGCAATATCTGATATGAATTTACCAATAGAGGTTCATGGATTTGTGGGTGCTGTAGAGAATATGATTGGTGGAGATGCATTTAAACCTGATGATGTATTGGTTGCTAAAAATGGGAAAACTATTGAGGTTAGAAATACAGATGCTGAGGGAAGATTGGTTTTAGCTGATGTTTTATGTTATGCTCAACAAGAGATTCA
>JAMOPZ010000356.1 GCA_027064245.1 Campylobacterales bacterium | reverse complement strand
ATTAGTTTTCATTATTTATACCTAGTATCCTACGAGCATCAACACAAGAGATTGTTTTAGGTTTATCATCAAGATTACTCATATCATATATATAAATACCATCGTTAATAACACCCACTTCCATAACATCATTTATAAACCATCCATCTATTTTATTTGCTAAAAAACTATCAAAGTTTTCTATATTTAAAATAGGATATATCTCAAAATGAGTATCCATAATCTCTTTAAGTTCTTTTTCTGTAAATCCATTTAGTAAGTTTGGATGAAACTTATATGTTGGTAGAATCCTTTTTTTAAATTTTCTTAAACTTTTTAAGGTGGTGATTTTTTTTCTTGTATGTTGTAAAAAATCATCACTAAGTGTTTCATACTTTACACAAAATTCTTTATAATCTTTTGGAGGTAAAAACTTTTTTATTATAGAATCTTCTATAACTACTAACTTCTGTTTTTCGTTTGACCAAGAAACTAACTCTGTTTTAAAAGAGATAGGTTTTTCATCTATCTCTAATTCAATATAAAGTGGTATTATTTTTGTCTCTATCTCAATAATAAATTTACTCATTACAACTCTTTAAACTATTTTGTAAAACAACTATCTTTTCATATTGTGTTGTGTCTTTTGTAAAGCTATATACTGCATTATGCTTATGAGCTAATGGTAAGTAGTAGTGGTATATAAGTAGGTCACTTAAATAGATAAGTATTATATTTTTTAGATGTTGTGTGCTACAACTGTAAATTTTTGTAAAATCATCTATAAATATATCATCATATTTTATAGTTAAATTATCTATATTTGTAAGACTAATTACAGCTAAGTTTATATGCTGATTCTCTTTTGGAGATAGTTTAACAGTAAAATTATTATCATCTTTTATAATCTCTGTATAAAAACTTTTAGTTATAGAATCTATCTCAAATTCACTAGGTGCTGGATGTTTGTTTAATGAACTGATTTTAAAACTTACAAGTATATTATCTAAAGATGTTTTTTGAGTTAATTCTATATCAAAAGTACACTCTTCTGAGATGGAATTTTCAATATAGTTTATAACTCTCTTCACCTCATAAGTGTCTAAATCATAAGAGATTTTTAGTAAAATATGTTTAGCATTTATAAAGTAATCTTTAAATTCATAAATAACTCTATCTTCCAATTCCTCAAGTTTTATATTTAAGTTCTCAAATCCTATTGTGTAGCCTTTATTTAACATATCATACCTTTTTTGTGGTATTTTTACATATCAATAGGACATCTTTATGTCTTGTTTTTTATTTTTCTATGGGGTTATCAAAAAGAGTAAGTATTTTTGATTTATAAAGATTCTCTATCTCTTGTGGTAGCTCTGGTATATAGTTCCATGTTAAATCAAGTTTAGTTAGCTTAGTGAGGTTTTCAAACTCCTTTGGAATCTCACTTATAATATTAAAAGGTAGATAAAGTTTTACTAGGTTACTAAGCTTCCCTAACTCCTTTGGTAATCTTCTTATTTCATTTCCAGAAAGCCTAAGCTCTGTTAGATGTACAAGCTTACCTATCTCTTTGGGTATCTGATTGAATTTATTATCATCAAAATCTAATATACTCAGATTTACAAGTTTACCAATCTCTTTTGGCATATATTTTATATTGTTACAATTCAAATCAAGTGTTGTTAAAC
>JAMOPZ010000355.1 GCA_027064245.1 Campylobacterales bacterium | reverse complement strand
AGAACACAAATGAGGAGTACCCTTTTTCTATATTTAGAGTTATAAATATAGAGAGTGTTCAGCTACATAGAAAAACATTTCATATAAATTTTGATATAGCAGAGTTTATAAAACATCTTCAAACACCATTTCCAAAATATACTAAAAATTTTAGAGAACATCTTATAGATGTAGTGGTAGAGGTAAGCCTACAAAAAGCAAGATTCTTTAAAGCCAAAAAGTTTTTACCATCTCAAAAAGAGATAACTACAAAAGAGGATGGCACACTTGTCCTCTCTTTTAAAGTAACTCAAGAGATGGAGATAGAGGAGCTTGTTAAAAAGTGGATTCCATATATGAAAGTTGTAGAGCCTTTTAGTTTGAGAGAAAAGATTGAGGGTGATTTGAGGGAATATTTAAAAAATTAATATAAATGACATAAATGACATAATCGACTGTCATACTGTTAAAAAAGATTAAAAAATATAATAATAATTTAGTATTTGAACAAACTATCTTAGATTTAATTTGGCTTAAAAGTTATAATGTTTGTAGTAAATAATAAAATATAGACAAAATAAGTCTATAGTAAAAAGTAAAATATTGAAAATATAATGCAAAGGTAAAAAATGCAAACAATAAATCAAATTATAGAAACTCAAAATATTGAAGAGTTACATAATTATATAAAAGAACAAAATTGTAAATGTGACTTTAATTCTTTAAACTTAAATAAATATATAAAAGTCATATACAAAAGAAAAGATAAAATAAATCTTGAAATTTTAAAACTATTAATAGATAATGGTTTTGATATAAAAAAATATAGATTATCTTCTTTTGTTTTAATCTTATTTAATAAAGATTTTATTACAGCACAATTTTTAATTGATAATGGACTAGATATTAATAAGAAATATGATGATTTTAACCATTCTTTATTAACATTTTTTACAATGTTATCTGGAAGAAAAGCTATATATAATTTAGCTTCTAAAAGTAAACTTCCAAAAAAATATAAATCTGATATTATTAAAATTTTTGACTCTCCTAAGAATACCAATCATATAGAGATAATTAAATTTCTTTTAAAAAATAAAATAGATATAAATATTCGTAATGCTTCAGGGTACAATGCATACAATATCGCAGAAGATACAAATAATATAGCTATAATGAAATTACTTTATGATGAAGGTATAGAGGTAGATAAAAAAGATTTTTTTTCTATACTAAAATACATAGATAAAAATTCAAACACCTTTCTTTCTATTTTTGGCATAAATTTTT
This sequence comes from Campylobacterales bacterium, assembly GCA_027064245.1. Taxonomy (GTDB): domain Bacteria; phylum Campylobacterota; class Campylobacteria; order Campylobacterales; family Arcobacteraceae; genus JAIOSF01. The sequence continues at coordinate 7,687 of JAMOPZ010000355.1, read as the reverse complement.
TGGTAGTTATTAAATTTATTCTTAAAAATAGTATAACTTATTTTAAAACAAATTCTATTTTAAAAATAATCAAAGATTCTTGGAATATTTTAATTATTGATACTATTAAAGATTGGATTCTTATTTTTAAAAATCTAATATTAAAAATTATGAAAAAACCAATAGTTAAACATGTTTTTTTGGATGAAAATGATTTAAAAACGATAGATAAATTTCTACCTTTACAAGATATAATAAAGCAAACTATGGAATTTAATGAACTTAAAAAGATAATTTTAAAAAGGAAAACTGAGATAAATAAACAAGATGAAAATAATGAGAATATACTCTTTTTAGCTGTAAGAAAGAATAATAAAGAACTTGTTGAACTATTACTTAATAATAGAGCAGATATATTACTTAAAAATAAAGATAATCAAACAGTTTTTCAAATATGTAAAGATGAAGAGATAAGAAAATTATTATTTAATGCTATCTCTTTAAATATTCATACTCCTAAAAGATTTATTCAACTCCTAACAAACTTCAGACAAGATACACCCATAAAATACACTACACACCTTTGGGATATGAACTTTAAAGATGAGTATAAAGATTTTGATGGTTATATGAAAAGAGTTAAAGAGCAATGGATTCTTATAGAAGATGAACTAAAAACACTATCTCCTAGACTTCATAAAATCATATATAACTTTTTACTAAATGATGATGATGATGATGAGAATGCTATTTGGTACAACTACAACAATGAAAAATTAAATATAGGTTGGTCATCTCTTAAAGGTTTAAGAGAGTGGTGTAATAATGGTAACGACCCTTTTAAATTTCAACTTGAAAAAGAGTGTAGAGTAAATAACCAAACACTTAAAACATTTGGAGAGGTTATAACACTTTTTAAACAAGAGATTCAGATAAGAAGAGAAAACAATGTTTTAGAAAATATCTTTATAGATATTGAAGAGAGATTAGATGAAGAGCTAGAGGGAGTTTTTGAGTTTGAATTAGTTAAACTTAAGGGTAAAACTTTTTATACTGATGTAATGGTGTTTAAAGATGTACTTCATAGAATCTTTGAGATGGTAAAATTACAACCAAAACACAATAAAATAAAAATAATGATAGAGGAAGATTCTAACGATTCTTACTATGAACTAAAGATTATACAAGAAGATTCTTTATCTGGAAAGAGTGCTAAAGAGATGTTAGACATAGTAAATGGTGGAGATTTTTCTACTATAAAAGAGAGTTTAACTAACCTTTGTGATTTTAGTATAGAAAGTAGTTATGAAGATGAAAACTACCGTATAAACTACCTTTCAAATATGAATGAAAATGATATAGAGATACTAGAAGATAAACCACAAGGTTTTACATATATGTTAAGGTTTTACAGATGAAAAAGATACTTTTAGTAGAGGACAGAACACAAAGGCAAAAGCTTTTTATGGAAGATACTAAGATAGAGTTAAACAGATATAACAATATTTTAGATAATTTTATAGATGAAAAATATGATGAGTTTGTAGTTAAGATTCAAGGTGATAATTTTGAATTAGATAACTATGATGTAATCATATCTCATAAATCTGCTTTTAAAGATTCTAATGAATCTATACTCTCAAAACTAGAGAACCATTGTAAAGAGAATGGTAAAGTTTTAATTCTCTTTTCTGGTGGTATAGATGCTAACTACTACTTAAAAGATGGTGATTTTGAGCTTATAGAGTTAAACTCAAAAACTTTTTATAGTGAGTTTTTAAAACTATTTTTAGAGGATGTAGAAAATGGAACTCTACACCCTCTAATCTTATGCTATGGAACTAAATGGAAACTAAATATAGTTTTAAACATACTAGAAAAGCTAAACATTTATGTAGACAACTTAACTAAAGATAATGTGTTATATAATGCTTTTTTTAGAGATAATCCAGATATTGATTTTTTAGAGATATTAGAATTTCATTTGTTCGATAAAAATGAAAGAAGAATCAAAAAAGAATATATAGTTAAATTAAGAGATAGTTTAAAAGTTTATATAAAAGAGAGTTTAGAAGATGGATAATACCTTACTAATCCACAACGACAATGTAAAATATGAAAATTTTACAAATAGTATTAAATTTTCACTTATAAATAGTGATGTTGATAAATCTATATCTAACTATATTATCATAGATGAAAAACTAAAAGATACAGATATAGTTTTTATAAAAGACAATCTATCTTCAAACTATATAGAGCTTTTAGGTTTAAGAGTGGCTTACCACCTACGACTTAGTGGAGAGTTAAAAACTAAAAGATTTATCCCTATTGTTATTTTAAGTGATTTGGATTATTTTGAGTTAAATAAACTATCTTCATTTAGTAACATACTCTTTACTAAAAATATATACCTCATACCAAATACTAAAAAAGCTATAGAGAAAATTTTAAGAAAAAATTTTAAAAATCTTACTGAAGATGAGTATGAAAAAAACTTTTTAAATCTTATAAATGTTCAAGCACCTAAAGATTATCTTTCTCATCACAGTATAGCCAATGAATGGGCAATATATAAATGGTCAAAAATTTTAAATGTAAAAAGTAATAAAATTAGAATCAATTATAAAAAAATATCTGCTATGCTTTACTTTAAATATTTACAAATTAAATATGATATAAATAATAAAAATGACAACCTAATCATGCCAAAAAATAAAGGTAAAGTTTTACTTATAGATGATGAATGGAATAAAGGTTGGAAAGATATTTTATCTAGTATCTTAAAAGACAATATAGAATTTGAAACATTTAAATATAACTTTAAAGATACGTCCAATCTTAATCTTATAACTCAACTAAACTATGAAGGGCTAGAAAAACAAATTAAAAATGTTGATATTGTTATACTTGACTTAAGGCTTGTAGAACAAGATCATAATGAAAATACAAAAATAGATGAATATTCAGGGATAAAGATACTTAAAAAAATACATGAAATAAATGCTGGTATTCAAGTAATAATGCTTACGGCTACAACTAAAAGTATAATACTTGAAAAATTATATGCATATAATATATTGGGATATATAAAGAAGGAACACCCTAATGACAATTCAATAACAACTATTGAAAATATCAATAAATTTGTGAATCTTATAGATGTAGGATTAGAGCAAAGTTATTTAAAAAAAATATTTTCAATTCAAACCAATATATTAAATATATTAGAAAATAATCCATTTAAAAAATATATATCTGATTCTAGTATTTATGAAAATTATTTACAATTAATAGAGAAAAATACAAGGTATATTTTTGATATTTTAGATAGTGATATAGATAGTAAATTTAATTATGCAATGATATCTATTATGATTTCACTTGAAGCAATAGTTAAAATATTTTTATTTCAAAAATCAAGAGATGATTATTTAATTTTCTGGGATAATGAAGAAGCTAAAGGTATATACGAACATAGTAGATTAGAAGATAAATTATTAAAGATATTAAATTATAAAATGAGTTCTAAAGCAAAAATAGATTTAGAAGAGTTAATTAGACATAGAAATAACTATGTTCATTCAAATAAAAAATATAAAGAGGTTAATCATTTTCATATAAAAAAATGGTATGGGACTTTAGAACAAATAATACTTATAATTAAAAATTCAGAGTATTCTAAATATATTCCAAAAGAAATAAAACCATTATCTGAAAAAAAAACAGTTATAACAAAATCAGGTTTAAGAAAAAAAGTCTAATTAAAAATCATTTCATAAATATATTGTAAAATTTACAATATATTTATTTCTACCAACCATTTACCCTATCACTTTGAATTATAAACTACTAATCTAAATTTGACTATAAAATATATTTTATAGTCAGAATACGTCTATTATAATTCATATAATTCTTTTAACAAATTTAAAAGGATTAAAAATGATAGTTGATAATAATTTTGTTTCATTAGATCATATGACTCATATAAATAACCTAGATTCTATTTTTAAATATGGCTTACTAGCACATAATAATCCTTTTAAAAAAATTGATATTAGTAATACAGAAGTAAATTCAAGAAGAGATAAAAAAGAAAATATTTATGGTAGAAAAGTACATGATTATGTACCTTTTTATTTTAATCCTAGAAATGCTATGATGTATAGAAATAAAGATGAAGATGTTGTTATTTTAGCATTTAGTAGAAAATTATTAATTAGAGATAATGTATTATTTACAAACAAAAATGCTGCTGTTTCAAATGTAGAATTTTATAATAATATAAATGATTTAAAAATTATAAAATGGAAAATGTTAAGTAGTAATAGTTGGTATGGTAGAGCTGATGAAGTTAAACAAGTTATGATGGCTGAAGTTTTAGTTCCAGATAAAGTTTCTATAAATGACCTTTTAGGTATATATTGTAAAGATAATATTACAAAACAAATATTAATATCAAAATATAATCTAAAATCAGAATATATATCTGTAAAACCAACTTTATTTTTTAAATGGGAGAAAAAATGATTACAGTAATAAAAGGTAATATATTTACAACAAAGTGTCAAACTATTGTAAATACAGTAAATTGTGTTGGTATTATGGGTGCTGGTATAGCTTATGAATTTCGTTTAAGGGAAAAAAAGATGTTTATAAAATATCAAGATTTATGTTTAAAAAAACAACTAGATATAGGAAAATTATGGTTATATAAAACTGATAAAATAGATATCTTAAATTTTCCTACCAAATATGACTGGAAATATCCATCTAAAAAAGAGTATCTTGAACAAGGTTTACAAAAATTTATATCAACATATAAACAAAAAGGTATCACTTCCATAGCATTTCCGTTATTAGGAGCAGATAGAGGTGGACTTAACCCATCCGTATCACTTGATATTATGACAAACTATTTAAGTAGATGTGATATAGATATTGAAATATGGCATTTTGACCCCATGGCAAAAGATGATTTATATGAAGAATTTAAATCTGTATTTCAAAATCTCAATGATGAAACTATAAAACAAGAATCTAAGATTCGTATAAATATTATTAAAACTATTAGATCTGAACTTGAAAATCCAAGCATAAACTCACTAAGTGGATTACTTAGAATTAAAGGTGTAGGAGATAAAAGTTTAGAAAAATTATTTGATTATATACAAAATTATAAAAAGAATAATCATACTCTTTTTAGTTTTTATAATTAAATAGGAAGCACAGTTCGAAGAATAAGTCTATTAAAATATTTGTAAGTACCTAATCATATGGAGTGTTCAAAATTCTATGTCAGCTTTACTAGGTTCCATAGCTAATACAGTTTTTTCCAAAAACAACCTCTTCCCGTTCTATAAATTTTTTAGTGTAATCTTATTTACACTAGCTATCTCTACTAATATTTTCTCTTCTTCTAAAACTAACTTCATTTAAATTCTGTACTATATGTTTTTCTAATTTTACTCATCTAAATACCCTCCTTTTCTTATCTTTATTTTAGCATTTTAGGAATAAGGATTCTTGAAATGTTATTTGATTTTTCTGGGGTAGTATAATTTCAATAATTTATCCTTGATAATACACAATTATTGTGTTAATTATACTATATAAACCTCAAAGCATAAATAAAAATCCACACACTATAAAGCAAAACTACAACAAAAAAACTTTTTTTCCACATAGCTAAAAGTAAAAGAATCGTGTGTAATAGTATAAATTTAGTATCTAATAATATAGAGATATTTTCTATTTTAAATTCTAAAAGTATATTAAGCATAGAATCTAAACCACCACCAAAACCTACAATATGAAGAATCATACTTAATGGGTAAAATATAGTGAACAAAGATGTTAAGATAATTGAAAATGGGTGGTATATAGAAAAATTTGAGAATATATAAAGTGAGTATGGTAACATTAACATATAAACAACTATTGGTATAAAGATAAATTGTAAAATTTTATTTGAATTTTTAAAATGGATTAAAAATAAAAATATAGTGTAGACCCCTAATACACTCAACCAAAAACCTATGGAAAATAGTAATCTTGGGAAAAATGCTAAGATAATTAAAACAGTTAAAAGTAATGTTTGTACAGAAAGAACTTTTAAGCCTCTGTCATAGATAATAAATCCAACAACAAGCATAACAAATGCTCTTAAAAGTGATGGTGGGGAATCTAAAAAAATTAGGTAACTAAAAAGTAAAATTATAACTAAAACAGATATATCTAATTTAGAGTTTCTATATGGAAAAAAATTGTTTTGTAAGATTCTATAAGGATACCCAATTATAAAAAATAATAAAGCACTAAATATACCTAAATGAAAACCACTAATAGCAAAAAGATGGGAGATTCCTAAAGATGAGAATCTTTGTTGTAACTCAAACTCTAACGGTTTTGCTAAATATAAAGCTTTGTATATATTTGAAATTTTACTATCTAAATGTTGCGATTCTATGTAAGATTCTAAACTCTTTTTATAACTAAAATTATTATAAACCTTTATAATTTTACTTGGAACATAAAAACTTTTAAAATACTCATAAAAACTTAAACTATCTATGAAAATTTCAAGTTTTACCCTCTTCCCTTTAGAATAAGGAAATTTTGTATTTTTAGTTGTATAAAACATATATCCATCATCTGATTTGAGTTTTAAAACTTGATAAATTCGTATTTTATTAGTTTTTGATTTTTTAGTTTTAATGTATTGTTTTATTATTGTAGCTTCTACAATAGCAGAATCAAACCTATTAAGAATCTTGTAGTTATTGTACTCAATCAGTAAACTATAAAAAAGTATAAAACAAATGATTGAAAGAAAAGTAAAACCATCCCTCTTTGTTGTAAAAAGAGATGGTTTCTCTAAAAGCATCTACAATGTTGGCATAGCCACTGAATCGTTTTCTATATTCATATTAGCAGAACTTGTATCTACACCTTCATAAACTGTTTTTATAGCACTTGAAAAAGATGGAGTATCTACAAATCTTGTAAGTTTTTTCTGAAAAACAAGCTTAACATGACCAGTTGGACCATTTCTTTGCTTACCTATAATTATCTCAGCATCCTCTTCATCTTTCTCAATATATTCAGATGTAAACTCTTTCCCCTCAGCTTTCGCAGCTTTTTCTCTCTCTTTTTCCTCTTTATAAAGGTAAACATCATCACGATACACAAATAAGATAATATCAGCATCCTGCTCAATAGAACCAGATTCACGAATATCACTTAACATTGGTCGTTTGTCATTTCTAGATTCTAGTCCACGATTTAACTGTGAGAGTGCCACTATTGGCATCTCTAATTCACGAGCAAGCATCTTTAAACCACGAGATATTTCAGATACTTGTAGGTGTCTATCTTGTGAACCAACACCACTCATAATCTGTAAGTAGTCAATAACTGCTATCTCAATCTCAGGGTTTTGAGTTTTTAACTTTCTAAGTTTAGAGCGAAGTTGGTTAATGTTTATACTACCTTGGTCATCAACAAAAAGTTTTGATGTATTCATCTTTTCAATAGCATTATCTAAGTCATTAGATTGGTTACTATTAAGATTCCCCAATCTTAAATCTTGAAGTGGTATAGATGTTTGAATAGATAAAAGTCTAAGCATAAGTTGTTCAGCTGGCATCTCTAGTGAGAAAAAAGCTACACCTTTACCATTTAAAATTAGAGAGTTTACAGTGTT
>JAMOPZ010000354.1 GCA_027064245.1 Campylobacterales bacterium | reverse complement strand
CGTTTAGATGGTATTTTATTTCTCACAATACTTGATATATTTTCAAAATCTTTTCGTTTACTCCACAACTCTCCATCTATCTCAAAAGGTGGATAATCTTTTATAAAATATTGAGGTGCATTTATAATCTTTCCACCACGGCTTATAAGATTTTTTCCATTCCAATAAGCTCTTATACCATCAAGTTTTTCACTCATAACCCAACCACTAATATTTTGGTCTTTATAGGTTTTTAGAAGTAATAAATTTGGCTTAGATGCTAAAAGTATAAATGGTATGAATAATATAAAAAGATAGTTCATATCTTATTTTTTAATTTTCAACTTATCTTTCAAAATAATCTTCCCACTCTCCACACCAGGTTGATTATAAGCATCAATATACATAAATTTAGCCGTTACAGAAGTAAGTAATTCATACTCATACATTAAACTAGCGATAGACTCTTCATAAACGTCATCTATCTCAATAACATCACAAGGAATATCATCTAAATTATTTATAGATTCTATTGTTGCATCTGCTTGTTTGTTTATTAACGAAGAAAAATCTCTATCATCAAGGTAATCTAACTCCTCTAATCCTTTTAGTGATATTTTAGGTATACTTAAATTATTATCAAAGTTTTCAACTTTTATTACTGTTACTGTCTTATCCCTACGACCTTCTACTATTAACTGTAAAAAAGAGTGTTGGTCTATCGGACCAATAATCCCAATAGGAGTTAATCCTTGTCTTGTTTTATTTAAGTCAATCTTACCTAAGGATTCTCCCCATAGTTGAATATACCATTTATTAAAACCTTCTAGTCTTGAAGAGTAGGAAAAAATAACATTAATATTAAATTTATTCTTATACTCTACTAGAAATCTTGCTTTTTTAATAACCCTATTGTAGACAAGAGCTTTGTTAAAAAAAGAATCATGAATATTTTTTATTCCATGAAGAATTTTATCTATATCTATACCAACAATAGCCAATGGTAAAAGTCCAACTGCTGAAAAAACAGAAAATCTTCCACCAATATCTTTTGGAATTTCAAAAGTTTGCATACTGTTTTCTTTTGCATAGACATTTAATTTTGAATCATTTTCAGTAATTATAAGAGTATTTTTTTTATCAAGTTTTACAAGAGAGTGAAGATATTTAAAAATAGATATAGTTTCAACAGTTGTACCAGATTTTGAGATAACTATAAAAAGAGAATCTTCTAAATCGATCGCTTCCACTTTTGATTTTATATCAACTGGGTCTGTTGTTTCTAAAAAAATAAGTTTTTTACTTAACTCTTTTGAGTATTTCAGATATTTATAGATAGCATAGGTACCTAATGTACTTCCACCTATTCCAATAATAACAATATTTGATTGCTCTACTGTTGAAGCATACTCTTTAAAAGCTTTTGTATTTTGTTTATAGAGATTATAATACCCTATACTCTCTTTTTCTTTTACAATATCGTTAAATATCTGTTCATCTGATATAGTTGGATTGAAATTATCTTTATAGTTCATAATGGCTTATCCTATTTTTATAATATTTAATATAATCTTCTCTTTCATACTTAACAGCACCCTTCAAAAGCACCCTATATTTTTTCAAAAGCATATCTAAAATCATAGCTTCATTTTTCATCTGTTTTTTCAATAATTTTTCTAAAGATAGTGTTCTAAATCTAT
>JAMOPZ010000353.1 GCA_027064245.1 Campylobacterales bacterium | reverse complement strand
CAAAAACAAACATATATACAATATTATCACTTTGAAAATATACCCCATAAAAAAATAAATTTATAAGTAAAAGTAAAAGTAAATAATCAGGAACTGCTTTAAACTTAAAATCTATAAATGATAATAAAATAAGATTGTAAAATATAGTTAGTATTGTAAAAAATTCTATATTAAAGCCTAATTTATAATATATTAAAACTGTAACTAATATTGTAATAATTTCAACTATAGGGTATATTATAGATATATTTTGTTTACAATGACTGCATTTTCCTTTTAAAATTATATATGAAATAATAGGGATATTTTCATACCATCTTATATTATAATTACAATTTGGACAAATAGATCTTTTAGGACTTATCAATGAGATCTCATGTGGAAGTCTATATATAAGCATATTTAAAAAACTACCTATTATAGCACCAAATATAGCTATAATATATATCAATTATTATACTCCGCCAAATCGTCTTTCTCTTTTTTGAAAATCACTTAAAATATCATCTAATTCATTTGAATTAAACTCTGGCCAATAAGTTTGTGTAAAAAACATCTCTGCATACGCTATTTGCCATAATAAAAAATTAGATATTCGTATCTCTCCACTTGTACGAATAAGAAGATCAACATCTGGTATATCTGCTGTATCTAAAGCACTATTTATATTTTTTTCATTTATCTGTATATTTTTATAGTTTAATTTTTGTATTGCTCTTACTATCTCATCACGACTTCCATAGTTTAAAGCCAATATCTGTGTCAATCCTGTACAATGAGCTGTTTTATCTTGAGTATCTTTTATAATTTTTTGTAAAGAATTAGAAAATTTACCAATATCTCCAATAGCCTTAAACTTAACATTATTTTTTAAATATACAGGTAATTCAGATTTAAAATATCGTTCAAGTAGTTTCATAAGAAATTGAACTTCAAGTTTAGGTCGATTCCAATTTTCTGTAGAAAAAGCATATAAAGTTAAATATTTAATACCAATATTACTACAATGCATAGTAATATCTCGTACAACCTTTGCACCCTTTTCATGTCCTGCTGTTCTGTTTAGCCCTTGTTCTTTTGCCCATCTACCATTTCCATCCATAATAATAGCTATATGTTTAGGAATATTACTTTTATTCAATTATATCACCTTGTAAAGTATCTAATATTTTTAATGCCACATAAAGCTTATTACCTGATAAATTAATTTCATTATTTTTTGATAATAATTTTATTGTATTTACAGAAGATCCAAAATTATTATTTTCATCTAATATATTTAAACATACTGCATCTAACTTTTTCTTTGCTAACATATTTAGTGCATTTTGTTTTGCATTTTCTTTATCCATCTCTGCTTTAAAACCAATTGTATAGATATCTGTTTTATCTAATGAATCTAAAATATCTATATTTTTTTTCAAATCCAAAGACCAATTATCACCTATATCTGTTTTTTTTATCTTTCCATCTTGTGGATATTTAATAGTATAATCACTAACAGCAGCTACCCCAAAGAAAAAAGGCTTTTTTTTGATATGCTTAATTTTAGAATTATCCATAAGTGTTGCGTTTGTTAGCTTTCCTTTTTTTGCAACTCGTATACAATCTATTACATACTCATACATCTCTTTTGCATTTTGTACTTTTATAATATGGATATCTTTTATATCAGGTATTAT
>JAMOPZ010000352.1 GCA_027064245.1 Campylobacterales bacterium | reverse complement strand
GCTTATATCATACTGTAACTCTAAAAAGATTATGTTTCTTTCAACTCCATTTGATCATGAAAGTATAGATATGCTAAACGGATTAGGACTTGAAATATTTAAAATACCAAGTGGAGAGATTACAAACTTACCATATCTAAGATATATAGGAAGATTAAATAAAAAAGTGATACTCTCAACTGGTATGGCAGATATTGGAGAGATAGAAGATGCACTAGATGTACTATATAAAGCAGGAACTTTAAAAGAAAATATTACAGTACTTCATGCAAATACTATGTACCCTACACCTTATGAAGATGTAAACTTAAAAGCTATGCTAACTATTGGAACTACCTTTGATGTGGCTTATGGATATAGTGATCATACTTTAGGGATAGAGGTTGATATAGCTGCTGTTGCCATGGGTGCTAGTGTAATTGAAAAGCATTTTACTTTAGATAAAACTATGGAAGGACCAGATCACAAAGCAAGCTTAGAACCAGATGAGTTAAAAGCTATGGTGAAAGCTATAAGAAATGTAGAAGTAGCACTTGGTAGTAGTATAAAAAAACCAAGTAAGAGTGAAACTCCTAATATAAAAGTAGCTAGAAAATCTATAGTCGCTGCTACAAGTATAAAAAAAGGCGAAGTTTTTACAGAAAACAATCTAACTATAAAAAGACCAGGAAATGGAATAAATCCTATGAGATGGGATGAGGTAATAGGAACTATTGCACAAAAAGATTATAAAGAAGATGAATTAATATGAATGATAAGTTTGATAATTGGAATAAATTAAAACAAAAACTTCAAAATAAAGAAATAATCTCTTTTAAGCAAGGTGAGATATATTTTATGTCAGTTGGTCAAAATATTGGATATGAAATATATGGTAAAAAAGAATTATACTTAAGACCAGTATTGGTTTATAGGAAATTATCAAAACAAACATTTGTAGGTATTCCACTTAGCTCTAAAGAAAAAGATGGAACATATTTTTTTACATTTAGATATACTAATAAAACATTAAGTACAGCACTTTTGAATCAAATAAGAGTTTTTGATATTAAAAGGCATGCTTACTATGATGGAAGAATAAAACTAAGTGATTTGAAACAAATAGAGATAAAATTATTGGATTTATTAAAAGTTACTTCCCAAAAAGGGAAGTTCGGGCATTCTTCAAAGAAGTTGCCAAAAGATAATGGAAGTATATCAAAAGATAACAATAATGTCAAGGATAAACAAAATGAGTAAAAGAAAAATTTGTGTTGTAACTGGTACTCGTGCTGAATATGGATTATTTTATCCTATATTAAAAAAGATTGAAAAATCAGATAAATTAGAATTACAATTAATAGCAAGTACTATGCACTTATCAAGTGAATTTGGATTAACATATAAGCAAATTGAGCAAGATGGATTTAAAATAGATGATAAAATAGAAAATTTATTATCAGTTGATTCTAAAAGTGCAATAGCTAAATCAACAGGCTTAGCTACTATTTTACTTTCAGATTCATTTACTAGACTTAATCCAGATGTAGTTTTACTTTTAGGTGATAGATTTGAGACTTTCGCAGCTGCTTTAACTGCAATGCTTTTAAATATACCAATAGCTCATATTCACGGTGGTGAGATTACTCAAGGTGCCGTAGATGAGCAAATAAGACATGCTATAACAAAAATGAGTCATATTCAT
>JAMOPZ010000351.1 GCA_027064245.1 Campylobacterales bacterium | reverse complement strand
GGATTTGATATTCAAGGTAGACCTAGAGGTTATTTTATAGATACTTTTGGTATATATGCATCTATTTTTTCACCTATACTTTTTCTATACTTTTTTTATGCTATTTATAGGGTTGGATTAAAATATGATAAAGATATAATTTGGTATATCTGTGCTACTGCATTATGTTTTTCTTTTATACTATCTTTTAGGCAAAAAATAAATATAGAAGATTTTGCACCATTTGTGGTAATATCTGTCCCTATTATGGTGAAGCTTTTTATGCATAGTATTCGCATACGATTGAAAATATATAGAAAAAAGTATTATATTATTGCTTTTATTAGTATTGTTATTTTGGTTTTAAATATTCTTCTATTGATTTTTAATAAATATTTATTTATTTTCTTGAAAAATCCAAGTGAACATTTTGCTTATAAATATTATGTAGCAAAAGAGATCTCTTTAAAGTTGCATAATTTAAAAATAGATAAGATATATATAGATGATAAAAAATTACAAAAAAGATTACAATTTTATAATATAAACAAACTTGATCAATCTTTAATTAAAAAAACTAAAACAATAAAAATAAATTATTATGGAAAAATGATAAAAATTGATTATTAAAAGAGTTAAAACTACTTTTTGGAGGAGCTAGTCGGACTCGAACCAACGCATACCGGATTTGCAATCCGGGGCATTACCAACTTTGCTATAGCTCCATATTGTTTTAACTTGCGAATTATATATTTATTTAGTTGAATTTATCCTTAAATTATAAATTTATTATAAAATTTTGTCATAAATAAAAAATATTCTAACTTAAGGATTGGTTTGCTACAATTTATATTAAATAAATAATAAAGAGTTCTATAATGAAAACAATATATTTAAATAGTGTAGATTCTACCCATACTTATCTAAAAGATTATATTAAAAAAAATAGTTATATTCAACCATTAGCAATAGTAACAACAAATCAAACAGATGGTATAGGAAGTAGATCTAATCATTGGGAAGGGAAAAAAGGTAATCTATTTTTTTCATTTGTTATATCTAAAAATGATCTACCTAGTGATCTGCCTATTCAATCTGCTTCTATATACTTTAGTTTTATTTTAAAAGAGATATTAGCAAGTTTATCATCAAAAATATGGTTAAAATGGCCAAATGATTTTTATATAGCAAATAAAAAAATAGGTGGTACTATTACATCTTTTAATGGTAAATTACTATTTTGTGGAATAGGATTAAATCTATACTATATAAATGATAATTTTGGATTTTTAGATATAAAAATAGATATAAAAGAGGTTTTAGATAGATATTTTTCAACTTTAGAACAAAAAATTTTATGGAAGCATATTTTTAGTAAATATGTGATAGAATTCAAAAAAAATAGAAGTTTTAAAGTTACCATCGATAGTAAAAAAGTGTCACTAACTGATGCTAAGTTAAATGATGATGGGTCAATTCAAATAAAAGATAAAAAGGTATATAGCTTAAGATGAGTCATGTTATAACTATTGCAAATCAAAAAGGTGGAGTTGGTAAAACAACCACTGCTGTTAATTTAAGTGCTGCATTAGCACTTGAGGGTAAAAAAGTTCTTATTATAGATGCTGATCCTCAATCAAATGCAACAACAAGCTTAGGGTTTCATAGAGACTCATATGAATACAATCTTTACCATGTAATGCTAGG
>JAMOPZ010000350.1 GCA_027064245.1 Campylobacterales bacterium | reverse complement strand
AGTTTTGATGGCATAAAAAACATCACTTCAGGAGAAGGTGGAGCGATACTCTCAAATGATAAAAAATTTATCCAAAGAATTAAAGATACTAGACTTTTAGGTGTAGAAAAAGATACAGAAAAACGATACAACAAAGAGCGAAGTTGGGATTTTGATGTATCGTATCAAGGCTTTAGATACCATATGAGTAATATTATGGCAGCAATTGGTCTTGTACAGTTACAACGAGTAGATGACTTTAGAATAAAGCGACAATCTATAGCAAAAAGATATTTACAAGAATTAAAAAATATTAATGAAATAGAATTTTTAGATTTTAATTATAAAGATATTATTTCTCATATTTTTGTAATTAAAGCTAAAAAAAGAGATGAACTTAGAGCATATCTTTTAGATAACAATATAGAGTGTGGCATACACTACAAACCGAATCATCTTTTATCTAAATATAAAACTAGTTATAATTTACCTAAAACAGAAAAAATTTATGAAGAGATATTAACACTACCTTGTCATTTTGACTTAACAGAAAATGATCAGATAATTGTAGTAAATGCAATAAAGGATTTTTATGAAAAATAATCCAAAAGTATCAATTTTAATGAATGGATATAATGCTCAGAAATATTTAAAGGAAGCTATTGATAGTATATATGCCCAAACTTTTGAAGATTGGGAAATAATTTTTATAGATAACTGTTCGACAGATGATACAAAAAAAATAGTAGATAGTTATGATGATAAGATTAAATATTATAAAACTGAAAAAAATATATCTTTGGGTGCAGCTAGAAATTTTGGATTGCAATATTGCAAAGGTGAGTATTTAGCATTTTTAGATACAGACGATATTTGGTTTCCTAAGAAATTGGAATTGCAACTATTAGGATTAGAAAAAAGTAAAGCTTATATGTCTTTTACAAGCGTTGACTTTATAAATATACATAATAAAATAATTGATACTAAGATAATAGATGATGATGATGCCAAACTTTGCAATCAGTTTAAAAAATATACAATAAATATGCAAACAGTTGTAATCAATAAGAAAAGATTCCTGCCCATATTTGATGAGACATTAACATATGCACCTGATTATAAATTATTTATGAGTATCTTAGCTAAATCAAATGGTAATGTAATAGTTTTATCAGATGTTTTAGTTCAATATAGAATACATAGCGATTCCTTAAGTAATAAAAGTATAGCAGTGAAATATAGTGAAGTAAAAGGTATATTATTATTTCTTAAAGAACATTATTCTACACAAGTTAATGATTGTTTAACAGAATTTAATTTTGCATTACTATTTAATAAAATAAATAAAGCCGAATATTATTTATCTGAAAATAAATTTTATGAAGCAGCTAAAATATATAAAATATTAAAAGATGTAAATAATAATTTATTTATAAAATCAATTTTTTATAAAATACCAGTATTTAATAAGTTATTTTATAACTATCTTCAATATAAAAACAATAAAAAGTTATTATAATTTTGAAAATACTATACATTGTAACTAATTTAAATCGTTCAGCACCAAATACTGTAATAATAAATATATTACTGAATAGTGATGTAAATAATATTGAAATTTTAAGTTTAAATAAATCACTAGATGATAATTATAAAAAAGTTTTAGAAGAAAATAATATAAAGAATATTGAATTTAATAGTTTTAAAGAAGCTTTTTTTAACTTAAAGAATATGAAAAATAAATTTAGTAATTTTGATATTTTACATCTTAATGGTTATCATCCAAATATTTATGGCTATTTCTTGAAAAAATTAAATAGTAATTTTAAATTAATATCAACTTGTCATTCAGTAGAAAATCAAGAAGCACAGAGTCATCAGTTTCAAGGTATTAGTAATGTAAAAACTAAAATAAGATTATTTCTTCAAAGCTATTTATACCCAAAACAAGAAAAAGTTGTTGGAGTATCAAAACAAGTAGAGATATATCTAAAAGAGATAGGATGTGAAAATAGCACAACTATTTATAACGGTGTAGATTATAGTAGTTTTCCAAAACTAAAATCGAAAAAGTCAAATAAAGATTTTTTAGATTTATGTCAAGTAGGGCATATCATAAATCTAAAAAATCAAATTTTTTCGATTAAATTAATCATAAATCTAAAAAGAAAAGGATTAGATGTAAAACTTCATCTATTTGGAAGTTATGATACAAACGATAAGTATTTCCTAAAACTACAAGATTTGATAATTAAAAACAATATAGAAGATAATGTAATTTTCTATGGTAGTTTACCATTTGATGAACTTTTTAAAAATTTACAAAATATGGATATACAACTTTTACCATCATTAAGTGAAGGATTACCTTTAGCACTTTTGGAAGCTTTTTATTTTGAGTTACCTGCTATTGTATCTCAAAATGGTGGAATGAAAGAGGTTATAAAAGATAATAAAAATGGATTAGTAATAGATATAGATGGTGGAAATAGTTTTGATGATATATATGATTATATAAACAGTAAAACTTACATAGAAGATGGAAGACGAGCTAGAGAAGAAGCACTTGATACTTTTTCTTCCGAGGATATGGCAAGAAATTATTTAGAGGAATATGGAAAAATTGAATAGTGTTAAATATAGCTTTATAATTTTATTGATTTTATCTACAACGCTAACATATTATTCACCGTATAACTATATATTGGCATTCATCTCAATAGTTATACTTATGCTTTTAAGTTTACCAAAAAAAATAGCAAAAAATTCAACAATTGTTGCTGTAATAATATTTATATTTTTATATATTGATGGTTTTCGGGTGTTTAGCTCATCATTTGAATATTCACAAGAACGAATGTTTGTACTATATTTTTCTTTTTTTCTTTTTTTCTTTGTAGTTAATTATTTTAAAAAAGAAAAAAACTTTGAATTATTTGTGAAAGCTATAGAATTTGTTTTAATATTCCATCTTATCTTATGGTTTATCCAATTCATTGGACTATATTTAGCTAATTATCACATTGATTATTTAGAAATGATTGTTGGTAAAGAATCTAGAGCTTATCCCAAACATATAGCAGGTATGATATTACATAGACCAACTGGTTTATCAAATGAGCCTGGAGGATATGCTATAGATACTGTTATATTACTGTATGCAAGTTATATAATTAAAGAAAAATTAACTAGATTACATATTTTAGTGATTACTTCATACTTTTTATCTTTAACACTATTTGGTATGATATTTGGATTTTTACTAGTTCTAATTGAAATGGCGAAAAAAATTAAAAAAATTACTGCTACTCATATTATTTTATTTTTATTTGTTTTACTTCCTATATTTATATTGTTTCTATTATACATTAGCTTTAGATTAGAAGATGGAAATAATGGTAGTTTAATTATGAAGTTGCAATCAATATTTTGGTTATTTGAACAAGATATCTATCGAATACTATTAGGGTCTGGCTTTGGAATAAATGATTTTGGAGGACTAATCGCAGATACTAGTATATATTTTAATTTATTTTTTACATTTGGAATATTTGGAATAGTTTTTTATTTATTATTAATTTTTTTATTAAGAAAATCATTTTTGCATCAAGCATTATTAAGTATATATTTTTTAGGAAAAACAAAACTTTATTTTATGTCATTTTGGTTTTTTCTAGCAATGTTATTTTTAACATATTATAAAAAAATAGGATACAAAAAATGAATATATTGATTTTATCTCAAATGGAAGATGTGTTTTTACATCTTATAAAAAATAACAAAAGTATAAATAAAGTTTATTTAGCTAATTATAGTTTAGCCGATAAGATTTATTATAATTATTTATTTAAAAAACATAATGTAAAGTTTGAAAATGTAAAGTATAACTCTTATTTAAAAAATGAATTAAAATTAATTTATAATAAAGTAGAAAAGTTATACAAGTCAAGTATAGATTATCAAAGGCTTGACGATAAAGAAAATATAGAATATATAGTTTTAAAATATTGTAATTTATATCTTAACATAAATTATTTTTTTGAAAGCAATCAAATAGATACTACTGTTACTTGGAATGGATATTTCGCACCTGATATTATTGTAAATTATTTAGCAAAAGAGCATAACATAAAAACTATATTTTATGAGATGGGTTTATTTAGACCAAATACAATGACTATAGATGCAAAAATAGTAAATTATGGTAATAGTGTACCACAATCTGTAAGTTTTTATAAAAATAATGAATTTAGTGATAAAAATAACTTAGTATCTAAGTCAAATATAAAAAGTTCAAATAAAAATATATATAAATTATACAAAATTTTTGACCATCTACTTTATCATCTTAATTGTTGTACATATAAAAGGTTTGATAATATCAAAAACATATCTTTAAAAAAGAAAAAAGAGTTATCAACTGTTGTAAAACTATCAGATATAGATACAAAATATATCAATATATTTGTACCACTTCAAGTATCTACAGATACACAGATACTTCTAAACTCCCCAAATATAAAGAGTATGGATAGATTAATAGAGATATTAAATACTGCCATAATAAAGTTGAATAAAGAAAATATTAAATATAAAATCTATATAAAAAAACATCCAAAAGATTTAAAAGAGATAAAAACTGAATTTGAAGATAATATATATCTACTAGATGAAAAAATTTCATCTAAAGAGATTATAAAAAAAGTTGATTCAGTAGTAACTATTAACTCTACTGTAGGATTAGAAGCTATAGAATTAAGTAAGCCTTGTGTAGTACTTGGAAATGCTTTTTATAGTATAGAACCTATTGCTTTTAAAGCAAATACAGATAATTTAGCATTAAAAATTAACGAAGCATTGAAAAATACTGATTTTAAGCTACAAAGTAAATTTATTGAATATCTTAAATATGAGTATCAATTACCATATAATCCATTTAGTATTTTAGAATTTGATACTAATATACATCAAGAAAAGTTTAAGGAGTTGTTGAAATGAAATTTTCAGTCCTAATATCTATATATTGTAAAGAAAAATCGGAATATTTTGATAGAGCAATGCAGTCTATTTGGGATGAGCAAACTATAAAACCAAATGAAATAGTTTTAGTTCAAGATGGGAAACTTACAGATGAATTATACGATGCTATAAAACAATGGCAAGAGAAGTTAGGAGATATATTTAAGACTATTCCACTTCAACAAAATGTAGGACTTGGAGATGCTTTGAATATCGGTCTTGATAAATGCAATTGTGAGTTAATCGCAAGAATGGATACCGATGATATAGCTTTACCTAATAAATTTGAAAAACAGTTAAAAATTTTAGATGAAAAAGATGTAGATATTTGTAGTAGTTGGGTAAGTGAGTTTGATAGTAATGAAAATGAAATAGTAAGTTTAAGAA
>JAMOPZ010000349.1 GCA_027064245.1 Campylobacterales bacterium | reverse complement strand
TAGAACTCAATATTGCAGTTGTAGTACTTTTACCATGTGCTGCACATACACAATAATTTTTTGTCTTTTGCATAATAATACTTAATGCTTCTTTTCTGCTAAATAGTAGTAAGTTTTGCTTTTTAGCTTCAAGGATCTCTATATTTTCATTTTCAACTGCAGCACTATATATAATTAGATCTTGATTATTTATAGCATCAGCACTTTGAGGAATATTTACTTCTATCCCTTCATTTTGTAACTCTTGTGTTATTGGTGTATCTTTTATATCTGATCCACTTACTTCATAACCTCTATGTTGTAAAAATCTAGCTAATGCAGATAATCCAATCCCTCCTATTCCTATAAAATGTACTTTCATATTAATAAATGCTCCATTTTTTTAAATTCATCTTTTAGAATATCTATATTTGCACCTAAATACTCTTGAGGATTTACTTTAAAAGTAGTAATAAAATAACCATACTTTTCATCCATATCATCTTTATTTTCTAAAACTAAAGTATCAAAAAATTTATCCATATCTATATTTTTAGCACAATTTACTAGATGTAGATTAAAAGCATCTATAAGTTTTTGATCATCTATAATTTGAGTTAAAATAAAAAATAACTCTTTTGCACCATCGTAGTTCTCAAGGCTCCATTTTTCTATGGCATGTTCATAAAAACTTCGTATATAGTAAAAATCATCCCCATCTAAACTTAATGGTTTGTTTGTTTGAATTCTTTTTTCAATATTATTAAATGCTATTTTTAATATCTCTTCATACACTTTATTAATTCTATTTTCTTCCTCAAGATTTAATACAAGTAATGTATCTAAGACCTCATATAGATCTTTGATAGATTGTTCTTTAAGTGCATTATTCTCCTTTTCTTGTAAAAAAACTAAAAAATCTGGGTTTTTTCTGGCTTCATCTAGCTCTTGCATATTCATATATAAATCCTCTAGTAAAAATTATTTTTTATTATACCTAAAATTAATAAAATAAAATATATAATGTATAAAAATATAGGGATAAATGATTTTAATTTGGTATAATATAGTAAATTAAGTTAAAAAATAGAATAAATAGAAGGGATATCAAAATGAGATTTTTAGATGTAAAAACAGATTATGCTTTTAAAAAAGTATTTGGAAGTGAAAATAGTAAAAATAAACTAATAAGTTTTTTAAATGCTATAATATATGAAGATTCTAATATAAAAATAAAAGATTTAACAATAGTAGATCCATATAATATACCTATGATAAAAGGTATGAAAGATACATATGTAGATGTAAAAGCAATGTTAGATGATAATAGTATGGTAATTATAGAGATGCAAGTATTACACCATGAAGCATTTGAAAAAAGGGTACTTTATAATGCTGCAAAAAATTATAGTATTCAGTTAAATAAGGCAGAAGATTATCATCTTCTAAATCCTGTTATAGCTTTAAGTATTGTAAATTTTAATATGTTTAATAATGATAAATTAATAAATAGATTTAAATTATTAGAAAAAGATACTTTTATAAATTATTCAGATGATATAGAATTGGTATTTATAGAATTACCTAAGTTTCATTTAGAAGAGGAAGATTTGGTTAATATAAAAGATCAATGGATATATTTTATTAAAAATGCAGGTAGTCTAGAGTGTATTCCTAAGAATTTAGATGATAATATTAAAAGTGCATTAGAA
>JAMOPZ010000348.1 GCA_027064245.1 Campylobacterales bacterium | reverse complement strand
CTTCTTCTGATACCTTACTTCCAAAACTTCCAACAGATGAAGCTTTTTGATAAAGGTAATTACGGGGCTCAACACCTTCACGCCGAAGCATTGTGGCTGATAAACTGCCATTACTATAGCTTCATACTATTTGTTACCTCCTAATATGTGTAGTTCTGTTCCAAACTGGTGGCTAACCTTTATTTGGGCTGGATTGTCCAGCTTGATTGCCTTAGCTTTGCTTGGCACATTCATTATTTATCCTTTTCTATTTATTTATTTGTAAATATTTTTTTGCTTCTTTTATATCATTTTTACAATCGTTAATCAAAGGCATAGCAAATTCTAAGTTCTTATCAGTTGCATTAGGAAATAAAAGTATTGTTTCTAATCCTATGATCATATTATGATTATATTTAATATAAGCTTCTTCTTGAGGTATTATAATATGATTTACTTTGTAGTTTGTATTATTTTCCCATATTTTTAATGGTTTTTGTTACCAAAACTATCCTTATACATAGCAAACTTTCCAACGGTAGAGGATTTATCTACTCTTTTTGCATATTGATTTAATAATTTATGATTATCAAAAGCTTTTTTTAAAGGCATACACAAAAAGAAACTCATTAAACAGCTCTATCTTTTTAAAGTAACCTCTTTTTTCAATAGAAATTAATCTCCCTATCATGAAGTCTATGAAGATATTTTCTAATTGTATCTTTAGATATTAATTTAGCTATTTTTTATATCTTTATCTATTAAAAGTAATGGGTCAAAAAAATCAAAAAAGTTGATTAATTTTTTCAAAAACAATTGTAGTAAAAGAATTAAATAAAGATATCATAAAATTATCACTTGATTTTTGATTATTTATTACAAATTGTAATTTTAAGCTTCTTTTATTCAATATACAAAAATTAAGAGTGGTGTAGAATTATAAAATAAAAAAATAATAGATCTCCTCTTTATTCTCTTCTCTTAAGAGTCTCCTCTTATAAATTATAATATATATATAAAATAAGGGTTTATAAGGATTATACATGACAAATTTCCTTTAAACATGACAAATTTCCCTGTTTACTATAAACATTGACTTCGATTGTAATATAGTATAAATATACCATGACAAATTTCCTAGTTTATCATGACAAACTTCCTATTAATTGTGAATTTATATATAATTAATGACAAATATCCTAATTATAGATAATAAAAATAAATTTTATCGTAAAAGTTTATAAAATATTTGTATAAAATACTTGTATAAATGACTAAATTATGATAAAATTCGCATATCGAAAGATATAAAAAATATGTCATTTTAAAGGATTATTTTGGAATTATTAAATAATATTAATGTTGAACGATCAATATTAAGTTCTATTTTATATGATTATACACTATTAGAAGATATTAATACATTTTTAAATCCTAATGATTTTTATTTATATGTACATCAAAAAATTTATAAAGTAATATTAGAATTATATAAAAATGATATACCAATAGAAGAAACTTTTATATTAAAAAAATTAAAAAAAGATTCAATAAGTGAAAAAGCTTTATTAGAAATTATAGCTACTACTCCAATTGCAAATGTACAAGTATATGCATTGGAGATTAAAGAAATATCAAGAAAACGTCAAATTAATAATATTATAAATATAATAAAAAAACAATTATTAGAAGAAACAGTATTATCAGATGATTTATTATTATTGATTACAAAAGAAGTAGAACAAATAGAAAATGATGTTGCAGTAAAAGAAAATACTACAAAAGAGATTTTAATAGAATTAAAAAATGATATGGAAAAAGCAGCACTAAATGGAGAAATAATAGGTCAAAAGACAGGATTAAAAGCATTAGATAATATAATAGGTGCTTTTGAAGATGGAGATTTGATTGTAGTTGCTGCAAGACCTTCTATGGGTAAAACAAGTTTTATATCTGCTATTACAAATAAAAGTTTAGAAGATGGTAGAGGTGTTTTAATAGAATCTTTAGAGATGCCAGCAAAAAAAATTTTAGCTAGATTAATATCAGCACGATCTGGTGAGTATTTATCAGATATCAAAAAAGGTTTGATACGAAATAGAACTAAATTTTATGAAGCTGCAAATTTTTTCGCATGCGAAAATTTAGTTATACATGATAAAACATATCCAACTATAATTCAATTACAAAGTAGAATAAAAAGAGTATTAAAAATTAATAAAAATATTAAAAATATTTTTATAGATCATACAGGAAAAATACAATTAGATGGTAAAACAAGAGAAGATATAGAAATAGGATATATAACAAATATGTTAAAAAAAATAGCAAGAGATTTTCAAATAAGGGTATTTTTATTGCAACAATTAAATAGATCTGTTGAAACAAGAGATAATAAAAGACCTAAATTAAGTGATTTAAAAAATTCAGGGAATATAGAAGAGGATGCAGACATTGTATTAGGTTTATATAGAGAATCTTATTATAAAACAAAAGAAAAGAATGAGTATGAAAAAGATATAGAAAATGCAGAAATTATTGTCTTAAAGAATAGAGATGGTGAAACAAGAACAGCAAAGGTATCTTTTGAAGGAAAATGTGCTAGATTTGTAGATAAAATAGTTGTACCAGTAGTTATAGAATATTCAAATTAGGAAATTAAAAATGATAGAACAACGACAATTGCCACATTTTGATCAATATTTTAAACATAATGATTATATACAAAATTTTGAATTAGCTGCGGCAATGGATATAACACAGCATAGAGTATTTGATACATTAATGAGTTGTGTACAAACATTAAAATTTCATGATAGACAATATTTATTTAATAATCAAAATGGGCATAAATTAATTAAATTAAATTTAGATTTTTTTATGCAAAGATATTTAAAATCTCATAATATTAAAAGTATTAAACGAAGTGAGTTAAAAGCAGCAGTAAAATCATTAGCACAAATTGTAATTATTAAGGATACAGAAGAGGGAATAAGAGCAAGACCAGTATTTCAAGAAGTTTTTGCTAATACAAAAGAGAATACTATTGAAATAGAAATTTCTAAGTATTTTTCATATGACTCATTAACACCTGGTAAAGAAACTAAAAGTCCAGGATATACTAAATTATTAAATAGTACACAAGTAAATTTAAAATCTATTTATGCAAGAATTATTTATCAATTTTTTTTATCTAAGTTAGTATTTCAAAATACAGTAAATATAAAATTTGATATACCAAAATTACATAAAATGTTAGGAATAGTAAATGAAGAAGGTAAATTTTTAAAGGGTAAAAAAGCATATGCAGAAGTATCACAATTTAAAAGAAGATGTTTAACAGAGTCTATAAATAGTATTAATAATTATACGGAATTAAATATTATAATGAAAGATGTTAAAGAGGGAAGAAAGGTAGTGGCATTTATATTTGAAGCAACAAAAGTAAATAAACAAAATGAGTCTATAAATAGTAATGATGATAATCAATTAGATGAGTTCAGACCTAAAAAAAATGATTTTAAAGATAAAGATGACTTTGTAACACATATGAAAATTTATTATAAAAACAATAAAATAACAAATTGTGTTCCAGGATATAATCCAAATGATTTCTTAGTAATAGATTCTAAAGGAATGTTGTGTATGGAAAATAAAGAAAATGGAATTTATAGATTTAGTAACAATAAAAATGATAAAAATGTAGCATATAAAATATGGGAATGGTTATATCAGAATATTGAAAAAGTGGGTAGGTTTTCACAAGTAAGTATAAAAGATATTGTTAATTATAAGTTTAATACTGTAAAATTAGAAATTGAAAATAAGATATTTGATTATAACAAAATAGAAAAAGATATAGATAATTGGATTATATATGCAATATATCAAAATAAAATGGTAACAATTAAAGTACCACTTACAGAAGATATAGAAAGATATTTAGAAAGTATAAAGGTATAGTAATGACACGAAAAGAGATAATGGAACTTGTAAACATTCCTGCTTCAAGTTTATCAGATTGGAGTAAAAAAGAAGATGATAATTGGAGATATAAATTATATATAATATTAAAAAACATGACAGTTGCAGAGCTAGAAAAATTATTAGCTATGGGAGATATAGATAAAATGTCTTTGAATGAGATGAATAACAAAATGCATTTATATGTAACAATGGAAGATTTAAAATGATAATTACCATTTCTCATCAAAAAGGTGGTGTAGGAAAATCTACAATTGCATTTAATTTAGCTATATCATTGATGAAAAGTTACAAAGTTGAAGTTATTGATTTAGATGTTCAAAGAACAATAACACATACAAATCAATTACGATTTTCTAATAATTTAAAGAAATTAGAAATACTATATATTGAAAATGAACAAGAGTTTGATGAATATATAAATAAAGATAATGATAAAAAATTAACGATTATTGATAGTGGAGGTTTTGATAGTGCATTAAATAGATTAGCAATTTATTATAGTGATATTGTAATCACTCCAGTAAGTGATAGATTTAATGAAATTTCAGGTTTAATGAAATATAAAGAGATAATAAATGAGTTAGAAGTAATTACAAAAGAAAAGATCGTTGTGAATATTTTATTAAATAATATTAATCCACAAGTTAAGAATTTTGAAGGATTAGAAAATTTTATTAGTTCTAATAAGGAATTTAAATTAATGAAAAGTATTTTAAGACAAAGAGTTGATTATGATAAAGCAGCATGGTTAGGAAAATCTATAAAAGAATACAATAAAAAAAGCAAAGCAACTGATGAATTTAATAAATTTGTAACAGAATTAAAGAAAAAATTGGGGATATAAAATGGCACGAAGAAATAAATATAAAAATATGCAAAATATTATGAATTCAGCAGCAATGACTGAAAATACTAATAAGATAATAAATAAGAATGATAATAGTGAAGATATTATTGTAGAAGTAGAACTTAAAAATATATTTGATAATCCATATCAACCACGGTTAGATATAAATAAAGTTTCTTTAAAGGAATTGGCTGATTCTATTGAGACAAATGGGTTATTACAACCTGTAATATTAAATAGAAGTAATAATGATAGATATGAAGTGATTGCAGGGCATAGAAGAGTAGCAGCATATAGATTATTAAAAAAAGATAAAATTAAAGCAATAATTAAATTAGAGTGTAATAGCTTTGAAGAGGAATATAAAAATAAAATGCCTACTTTTGCATTAATTGAAAATATGCAAAGATCTGACTTAGATATATTAGAAATAGCAATGTCATTACATAATTTAATAAAAAATAAAATATACAATACAAAAGCTGATTTAGCAAAAGCTATTGGAAAATCAGAATCTTATATAACAAAAGTTTTATCAATATTAAAATTAGAAGATATTATATTACACGATTTAGCAATGAATAAGAGTATAAAAGATATAGAAGCTTTATATGAATTACAAAAAATTAAGAATACAGAAATTCAAATAGAATTTTATAATAAATTAGTAAAAAAAGAAATAACAAGAAATGATATAAGACAGTATAATATTAATGAAAAAAATAAACAATATAATATTGATGAAAAACCTTATATTATAAAAATAACAAAGAAAAATTTGAATTTAAGGACAGATATTAGTAAATTAAGTCATGAGGATAAAAGTGAATTAGAGCAAGAATTAGAAACTATTATTAAAAAATATTTATGATGTATAGTTCATACTAAAACATATGATATAACACAACGGATCATTTTGATCCTTTGTAGAATATAATTTAGGAATAGATTTTAGTATAGTTTTTGAAATTAAATTACTCATATTACGCCGCCACTCTTAAAGGCATATACAAAATTTTTTATGCTTCTTTTAGTGGTTGGTAGTTTTGTTTATTGATAACAGTCCTATTTTGACTGCTCTATCTAATCGTGTAATATATGGTTGTAAAAAGTTGGAAGTTAAAATTGATGAGATAAAATAGAGAGTAGAAATAATATTATAGGAAGATAAATTATTTATTTTGAAAATAAAAATATCTCTTATATCCATTGTTATCGTTATATATCATTTTCCAAAAAGCAATAGGAACTGCTATTTTATTTTTACCTATTGTTTTAGATGTTTCATCATATATAACACCATTGATTACATTTACATTTCCAAGTTTTACTGCTATATATCTTTCAAGTTTTTCAGCTTTTAGCCATAATTTTCTATTTACTTGTGGAGCTTGTGGTACAATATTTGCCATAGTGTAAACTTTTGATAATACTTTTTTATCATAATCAAAACTAGCATCACTAGCTAAGTGACCTCTATCATATCCACTATATTTATAATCACTTGATTTACTTCTATATTTAATTGGTATTAATTTTTCACTATAAAATTTTGGTCGTTTTTTTATATTTAATTTATTTACTTTTGAACCATAAAGGGTATATGATACATATTTTGCACCTTTGTATTTATAGCTATAACATATAGTATAAACTTTTTTATCTATGATTTGATCACAGTTTTGTTTATTGATATAGTTTGATAGATCTATAGCATTTACAGATACTACAAAAAGTAGTATAAAAAATACTATAAACACTTAAAATTTCCATTTTAAATAATCTTTTAAAGATACTGGATAAAAATATAGATATACACTAAATATAAATCCAGATACCATAGCTACAATCATACCTTTATAAGTACCATTAAATAGATATGTTAGAAATAGCATAACTGCTAGATCTACAAATGTATCTGCAAATCTTCTTTTATCTATTTTGATTCGTAAAATGATAAAATTTAATATCACAAATATTGAAAGTATAAACAGTTCAATCATCTTTTATATCCTCTTTATTTAGATATTTTTGAAGTATTACATCTGATTTAGTTTTGAGTTTTTTCTTATTTAATATCTCTTTGTGTTGTGGTGTATTTATAGTAGATATACCTTCTATACTACAATTATCTTGATCTTCATATTTTTTATTCTCTTTAATTGCTTTTTTAAAACTAAATATATTAAAACTTATGATTAGACAAACTAGAAACCATTTTGCAGCAACCAATTCAAATATATAATCAATCTTCTTTTGTATAAAAATATTATTGATATCTTCATATATGGCAAATACGATAACTATACCTATTAAAGATATAATTGCCGTAATAATTTGCTTTTTAAATTTATTCCAAACCATATAAATAAAAGTACTTTTTAGTGCAAATCCAAACATTTTTATCTCCTAACCAAACAATAGATCAAGACCTAGTAAACTAAATCCAACTTTTGCAGTATTTGAAGCATATTCTTCTTTTATCTCTAACATTGCTTCGCTTACCATAGCTTCATAATCATCTTCTTCTATATCCTCTATATCAAGACCTTGTGATTTAATCATTTCATCCACTTGCTTTAATGCTTTTTTCTTAATATGTTCATCATATTTACCTGTGATACTATCACTTAGCTCACTTATAGTATCAAGTGATTTATCTATAAAATTATTTGCCATTTTTTTATCCTTTTATTGTTTTAATAGGTAATTATAAAAGAAGCTATAGACAGATATTGTCTATTATTCTTTTATTTTATAATATTGTCCATCTTCCGTTCTTGTTATCGTAACTCCAGGATTTGCTTTAGCATATTCTTGTGCTTCGTATGCAGTTTGAAATATATTTGTATTGTTTAGAGGAGAATTATTACTAAATAGATAGACAAAATTATTATCTATAAAATCGATAGTAACACTATCATTTGTTTTAAATTCACCAAACAATAATTCATAAGCTAACTTTTGTTTAATAGTATTATTGATCACTTTTTTTATATGTCTTGCACCTAATTTTGTGGTAAAAGCTTGATCTACAATCTCATCAAATGCATTTGATGTTAGTTCCATAGTTTTAATTTGTTTGTGAAGTTTTAACTCTAATTCATCTATAAATTTAGTAGCAATATTTTTAACCATATCTTTTGTTAATGGATTAAACTCTATTTGACTATCAATTCTTGCTCTAAATTCAGGCGATAAAAACTTATTTATTTCATCATTTCTATTATCACTACTATTTGATCCAAAGCCCATAGTGCTTTTAGCATTTGCTCCAAGATTTGATGTCATAATTATAATAACATTTGAAAAATCTATCTTATTACCCTTTGTATCAGTGAGTGTTCCATAGTCTAATACTTGTAAAAAAGTATTAAGTATTATTTTATCTGCTTTTTCTATCTCATCAAGTAGAAGTACTGATTTAGGATGTTCTTTTATTTTATTTGTTAAAAGTCCACCTTCATCATAACCCTTTAATCCAGATGCGGCACCTATAAGTGTACTTACACTATGATCGCTACTGTATTCACTCATATCAAATCTTATAAATTCTAAATTATGATTTTTTGCTAATTCAATAGCAAGTTCTGTTTTGCCAACACCAGTAGAGCCAGTAAATAAAAATGAAGCCAAAGGTTTATTGGTTTCAGATAGTCCTGCAGTTGAGATCATAAGTTTTTCAACTATTGAGTTTATTGCTTCATCTTGACCAAATATTGATACTTTTAGGTTTTGTTCTAAACTTTGCAATTGTAATAAATCTGAATTATAAATATATTCCATTATAATGTACTCCTATATGTAATGATATTTTAGAGTATAAAATAGACAGATATTGTCTATAATTTAAAATTATAAGATTTTATTACTATTCAAAATATCTAAGATAAGACATAATGAGTCTATAACTTTTGTTAAAATCACCACTAAGAAAACAATAATTTATTTTAGATATAATAGATAACTAATAAGGAAGCTGTATGCAATGGAAAAAAGAAACTATAAGATTAGATGATGGATCAAAAGTAGATGCACAAGCACCTGTAATCATATCAGCTAGTAGAAGTACAGATATACCTACATTTTATAGTGATTGGTTTATCTCTCGTTGGCAAAAAGGTTATATAAAGTGGATAAATCCTTTTAATGGTAAGCCATTATATGTAAGCTTCAAAAATACAAGAGTGGTAGTATTTTGGACGAAAAATCCAAAGCCAATGTTTAAGTACCTAGATTATATGGAAGAGCATATT
>JAMOPZ010000347.1 GCA_027064245.1 Campylobacterales bacterium | reverse complement strand
TGTTAAATTCTTCTTGAGCTTTTTTATCATATTCTTCTTGAAGATTATTTTTAGCTTCATCATCAAGTACTTCTATACTGTTTTTAATTTCTTCTTTATATTCTTTTGAAGATTTAGCAAATATTTTTTCTTCTTTTATCTTTTTATCTTTTATAAACTTATTATCGATTTTTGCTCTAATTGATTCAAATGTTTTAATCAAAAATCCACCACTACCTGCACAAGGATCACATATAAGTTCGTCTTCTTGTGGTTCAAGTACATCAACTATAAAATCAACTATAACCCTTGGTGTAAAGAATTGACCTAGTTCACCTCTAAAAGTACGACCCAAAAACTTTTCAAAAGCTATTCCTTTTACATCGGCACTTGTTGAAGTAAGATTATATATCTGTAACTCTTTTACTATTTGTTCAAAGCTTTTTTCTCTTAGTTTAATTTTCTCATTTTCTTCAAAAATATTATCTTCTACAAATTCTTCTTTAACTTCTTTAAATAATGCTTGAATATATGATGGTGGCTCTTCTTTAATTAACTCTTTGATATGTTTTTCTAATTTTTCAGCTTCTTCAAAATCACCAGATTTAATAAGTTTAGCTTTTTGTTTTTCTTCCCATTTTATTTCATTCTCTTTTTCTTTTTTAAAATTATTAGTATATTCACTTTTTAATATTTCAAATTGTTTAAATGAAAAGATAGCTTCTTGACTTGGTTTTCTTTCATACATTATTTTAATAAATAGTATTTTACTAATTTCATCAAAAGAATCAGCAGGATCAAGCTTATCATTGTTTCTAATGATATTATGACACTTAAATAATAGTTTAGCAAACTCATCACCTGTAAACTCTTTTGTTTTAGCTAGTGCAAGATTTAGCTTTTTATCATCTAAAATATCTTTTGCAAGTGGTATATCATTAACTGGTTGAAGTTTTAAAGGAAGTTCTTCTTCAATAGTTTTATATACTTGTAAAATTTTACCATTTGAAATAGCAAATAATTTTGCTCTACTCCAAGTGGCATAGTTATACCCTTGATAACAATCTTCAACTTTAAGAGGTAAATAATCAGCTTTTAATTCTACTACCATAAATGCTGTTTTATTCTTTTTTTTATCAGCTTCACTTTTCCATATAATTAAATCAGCATAAGCTCGTCCTGTACCTCTTTGAGATGTTGTAAGTCTAACCTCTTCATCCATCTGCTCTAAACAATAGCCATAGTCATTTATCAGCCTACATATAAATTCTTGTCTTACTATCTCTTCAGGTTTTGCATCAAGGTATTTCTTTCTTAAAGGTGCAAATATTTTTTCCTTGCTATCATCTTCATATTTAGGGCTGTAAATAGTTTTAATAAATGGCTTATTATTTTTGTCTTTACCAGCTTGTCCTTTTGATTCATATACAGAGTGAAGTTTTATCAAGGTGCTTCCTTTTCATATTTTAATTGTATCATTATACCTTCTGTTTCATCAAGAAGAAGTAAAAGAGTTATTTGAACATCTAGGTCTCCCTATTTTACCCTTACTTTTAGGTAAAGTACCACGAGTAAATGCTCTATCTTTTTTATTTGTTTTTATTGGTTCTATATCTTGTTCATCTTTACAGAGATATGATATAGCACTATCTAAGTTTATTCGTTTCTCTTCATCTTTATACTTCAACATACCTATACCATTTTTTTTATATTTAGTACGATGACAGTTATGGTAGCTACCTTTTTCTTTTGTGATATGTTCACTCCAATACTGACCAATCTGATCTGCTTTAAAAGCACTTCTTTGTACCTTTTGACCATCATAGAAAAAGTAAGCATGGAAATGTACACCTCTCTTTTTGGTATACTCTTTTTTACATACATAACCAACTTGGTCTTGAAAGATAGTAGGTTTAGATCTTCTGTTGTTAAACATACGCTCTAAGTCTTTAGTTGCTTCTTCTAGTGTTACATCATCGCTATGTGGCTTCTTGTAGGCTAAGTCAACTCTTACTACATTTAGTTTAGAGTTGTTCTCCTGTAGCTTGTCTATGTACTTTTTTGTGCTCTCTAATCTCTTATTACTATTTTTACTATTTAACATCTGTCTATCCTTATTTATATTTTTATTCATATAAATGTATACATAAATAGAAATATATGTAATGCTGTTATTAACAAAGAGGTAAGTAATGTAAATAGCTATTATCATGCTGTATATGGTAGTTGTTATTCTATGAATATAGTAATATAATATGCTAGTATTATAAGATATAATAATACTATTAACCTAAACTAATTGAATAAAATACCACTTACATAACTAGGTATACTAAATTTATATTTATCGAGTTATCGAGAGTTTTTAGATTTAGGTTAATATACAAAGTTAGGGATTATAAAAAAGAAAATAATTTGAATAAATGACTACTTATATCACCATATATTAGCTAGTAAAAAAATCAATTTATTTTATAAGAAGATTCTATCGTATGATTTAGATATGGATTATTATTAGGACTACTAAATAGTTCATTATCCAATTTTATTTTTAAGAGGAATGATGAAAATTCAAGTAAATCTTTTTCTAATTCTCTATAAAAGGATGTTTTAGTACAGCCTAATTTTTCGATAATTGTTTTAAAATCATTTATTTTAATAACTTTACAATTATCTTCAATACTCTCTATAAGGTGATGATTTAAGTTTTTAGAAGTTATTAGTGTTTGTCCGAATATATGAGTATCACTTTGGTCTATATCCTCTTTAGTAGCTATATTTTTAGTAACAATCTCATTAAGAAGCTTTTGGGTTTGTTTACTTATTGCTGTAAAGTTTGGAAGTGTATCTATATGGTAAAAGATATTATCTTCTATTATTTGATGAATTGGTTGTTCTTTTATCATCTTTGCTGTAATAGTAGTACAAAAATCATTACCAAAAATAGGCTTTATTATCTGATCAAGAAATATCTCTTG
>JAMOPZ010000346.1 GCA_027064245.1 Campylobacterales bacterium | reverse complement strand
TACTAGTTTTATTGTTTGTGGTACTTTTAGTAATGTTTTACAAACTTGATAGTGCTAAAGCAGAGTTAAAAACTAATTTAGCATCTTATGCTAAAACAGAAAATGTAGCTATAAAACTATCTTCTCTTAAAGAGACTTATGGGGATAAACAAAAGATAAAAAAATCTTTACAAAAGATACTTAAACATTCATCTTTAAAATCTGCTGGATTAAATGCAAAGTTTAAAAACTCTTCACTTGTTATAAAATCAAAAGGTATAGACAAAAATAATTTAAATTTTTTAATATCTAAAATTGTAAATAATTCTTTTATAATAAGTTCTATGAAACTAAGAAGAATAAGTCCTAGTAAAGCAGAATTATTTATGGAGATAAGATGGTAAGAGTTATGAAATTTTTTGCCTATAGTGTCTTTTTTGTCATGATGCTTATCTACTTTATGCCAAAAATTAGTTTTTATTATTTATTTGAAGATACTTTACTTAAAAGTGATGTAGTAATATCAAAAGAAGAACTTGCAGAAAATGGTTTTTCTTTAGATATATCTAATGCCAATGTATTTGTTAAGTCTATAGATACTGCTAAGATAAAATCGATAAATGTAAAAGTATTTGCTTTTTATAATCTTGTAACTCTACAAGATATTACATTGGCAAAGTCAATGAAATCATTTGTACCTCTACATGTAGAGAGTGTAAATATAAAATACTCTATTTTAAATCCACAGCTTATAAGTGTAAATGGTGTGGGTGATTTTGGTGAGTTTGAAGCCAAATATAGTTTATCTGCTGGAGTAATAATTTTGAAATTAAAGCCATCTAAACTAATGCTAGATAAATATAGAGCTACACTTGATAGTTTGAAAAAATCTGAAAATGGGGAGTATATTTATGAAAAAAGTATCTAACTCTACTATGATTTCAGTTATCACAAAACTATTTATATTGCTTATTATTGCTAAAAGTATAGCACTTGGATTTTACTTGTATTTACCAGACCAAGGTCAAGAGCTTAAA
Source organism: Campylobacterales bacterium (assembly GCA_027064245.1). Taxonomy (GTDB): domain Bacteria; phylum Campylobacterota; class Campylobacteria; order Campylobacterales; family Arcobacteraceae; genus JAIOSF01. Next base: position 686 of record JAMOPZ010000346.1, on the reverse strand, counting down.
CTTAAAACTAATTATCAACCACACTATCAAAGAGTCGATTTTAAAAATATGTTAAGTAGTCAAATTAGAACAAATAAACCTACTATAAGTCCTAAAAAATCATCAGGTACAAATATAAGTAACATGATTTTAAAAGGCTTATACGGTTCTAAAACTAATGGTTTTATAATTCTAGCTATGAAAAAAGCACCTAAAAAAACTACAATACTTTCAATAGGGGAAATGTTTCAAGGATACAAATTAAAAAGAATTGGTAGAAATTCTGTTGTATTTATAAAAAATAATAAAGAGTATGTTCTAAGTTTTAAGAAAGTAAATATAAAATCAAATATTACAAAAGTTAGGAACACTTCAAATGGAAATAATGATAAAAGTATAAGTCGTAAAGATATCAAGTATTATGCTAAAAATACAAAACAGATGATGAAAGATATCTCTATAAGAGAGATTAAAGATGGTAAAAATCTAAAAGGGTTTAAAGTTATGAGAATAAGAAAAAATTCTAAAATGGCATCACTTGGATTAAAAAAAGGGGACTTGATAACTGCAGTTAATAACACGAAATTAGAATCTTATCAAGATGCTTTTAAAATCTATGGAGATATAGATGAATTGGATTTTATTCAATTGGTGATAATTAGAAATAATGAAGAGATGGAGTTAGAATATGAGATTAATTAGATTAT
>JAMOPZ010000345.1 GCA_027064245.1 Campylobacterales bacterium | reverse complement strand
AAAAGAAATTAAAAAAATACAGAAAAGAACAAGTTTTTAATTTTGGTTCATCTTCTGAATATTTTTTAAATAATTTTGATTATATTTTATACAATAAAAAACATCCAGATTGGTTTTATATAGGTCCAAAGGAAAGCTAAGATGGTAGTATGGTTTTTAGGTATTAGTGGAAGTGGTAAAAGTACTCTTTCAAAAGATTTAAAAAAACACTTTGATAAAAAAGGTATAAAATCTTTTATAATAGATGGTGATATTGTAAGAGATTTTTATGATAATGATCTAGGTTATAGCAAAGAGGATAGAGTAGCAAATATAAAAAGAATTATGCTTAGTGTTTATATATTGGAACAAAACGGTATAGTACCAATTGTAGCAAATATATCTCCTTTTGAGTTTCTAAGAGAGTTTGCAAGAAAGAAATTTGATAATTATATTGAGATTTATCTAAAAAGAGATATAGATAAAATTACAAATAAAGATTTTGTTTATAATGATAAAAATGTAGTTGGAGTTGATTTAGAATTTGAAGAACCAATTAATGCTGATTTGGTAATAGATACATCAAAAAAGAATATAGATGAAAGTTTAAAAGAAATTTTAAAGGTAATAAATTGAAAATCAATGAAGAAATTTTACAAGATATTATAAATATATCTACAGGACTTTTTGCTCCACTTGATGGGTTTATGGATAGTAAAGATTATAGAAGTGTGGTAGATGATATGTGTTTGGCAAATGGGACAGTATGGACTATACCTATTACTTTAGATAGTAACTATATGGTAAAAGATGATATTATAGAGTTAGTTTATAATAGTGAGATAGTAGCTTCTATAGAAGTGGAAGATATATATAAAGTAAAAGATGAAGATATAAAAAAAATTTATGGAACAACCAATATAAAGCATCCAGGTGTAAAAAAAGAGATAAATAGAGGTAGATACAGAATAGGTGGAAAAGTAACTTTGATAAAAAAAGAGTTAATAAAAAACTCTTTAGATCCACAAAAAACAAAGCACTACTTTAAAGAGCAAGGATGGAATACAATAGCTGGTTTTCAAACAAGAAATATACCACATAGAGCTCATGAGTATTTGCATAGATTAGCCCTGGAGTTTTGTGATGCTCTTTTTATAAATCCTCTTGTGGGATGGAAAAAAAAAGGTGACTTTAGTGAAGATGCAGTAGAAATTGGATATAAAGCTTTAATAGATAATTATTATACAAACTTAAATATCTATTTTGATACATTAAAAACTCCTATGAGATATGCAGGACCTAAAGAGGCAATATTTCATGCAATTATTCGTAAAAATTTAGGTTGCACACATTTTATAATAGGAAGAGATCATGCAGGAGTTGGAGAATATTATAGCAAATATGAAGCACAAGAATTAGCACTTAAGCTTCAAGATAAGCTTGATATAAAGATTCTTACTTTTAAAGAGCCATTTTTTTGCTCAAAATGTGATCAAATAGTAAGTGAAAATTGTTGTGGACATAAAAATATTACAAAAATAAGTGGTACAAAGGTACGAAAGATGTTAAGTGATGGTACGATACCACCAAAAGAGTTTATTAGAGATGAAGTAGCAAAAAAAATAATAAATTTAAAAGAAAATATGTTTATAAGGGATTAAAGTGAAGAAAATAGTCGTTAATAAATATTTTTTAGATGCAAAACTAGCTTTAAAAGAGGCAA
>JAMOPZ010000344.1 GCA_027064245.1 Campylobacterales bacterium | reverse complement strand
CCCTTAGCTAAGGGGTTAGTCTTGATTTTATTAAAAAAATGTCCGTTGTATGCTTTTTTGTGGTAATGAATTATACTATAAAGTGCCTATTTATGGGGTTAAATTAGTGTTTTATATGTGCGAAAGTTGAGTTAGTAATAAAAGATGGTAAAGTTATTGAAAAGCATTTAACAACTAGTATCGACAAAATCAAAAAAGCTTTAGAAAAAAATAAATATTTTGATATTCATAAGATTTTAAAGAAAGTATCAAAAGTTAAAATAGAAAGAAGAATCGTTATATAAATTTATGGTATAATAATGTCTATGACTATAGACAACTACAATAGGACAAAATATGATAGATAATTTACTAAAATACCAAAATAGACTTTTAAAAACATTTAAAATAGAGTATAGAAGATATATTTTTGATGAAATAAATTTTGATGATAAGATGATAGCTATATTTGGAGCAAGAGGAGTTGGAAAAACAACTACACTATTTCAATATTTATTAGAATTACAATCAAAAAATAAAAATGTTTTATATATCTCTTTAGATTATCCATTTTTAAGTGGAGTTGATTTAATTGATATAGTAGAAGAGTTTGTAGATAATGGTGGAGAATATTTATTACTTGATGAAGTGCATAGATACAATGATTTTAGTTCATATTTAAAAACTATATATGATTTGTTTGATATCAATGTAATTTTTACTAGTAGTAGTGCAACATCACTTTTAAATGCAAAAAGTGATTTAAGTAGAAGAGTAACACTATATAATTTATATGGTTTTTCATTCAGAGAATTTTTAGAGATAAAACACAATATTAAATTAGATAAATACAATATAGAAGATATATTAAACGATCATATAACCATATCAAACAATATAATAGATAAAAATCTAAATATATTAAAAGAGTTTAAAGAGTATCTTGAAATTGGTTATTATCCATTTTATTTTGATAAGAAAACATCTTATTATCAGAATCTTATTAATACTATAAATCTCACAATAGATTTAGACCTTACAACTCTTGGTCTGATTGAGCAAAAATATACATACAAACTAAAAAAACTTTTAGAAGTAGTTTGCCAAAGTAGTCCATTTGAGGTAAATTATACAAAAATTGCAACAGCATCTGAAATTAGTCGTGCAAAACTATATGACTATATTACATTTTTAAATGATGGACAAATGCTTTTACTTTTAGATGAGCCAATCAAAGGGATAAAAAAGATAAATAAACCAGCTAAAATATATCTAAATAATACAAACTTACTCTTTGCATATTGTCAAAATAGTAAAACTGGAACCATAAGAGAAACTTTTTTTGCAAATCAAGTTTCACAAAACCATAAATTACATATATCAAATAAAGGTGATTTTACTATTGATACAAAGTATCACTTAGAAATCGGTGGTAAAAATAAAGGGTTTGAGCAAATTAAAGATATGGAAGATTCTTTTGTTGTAGCTGATGATATTAAAATAGGAAATGGAAATAAAGTGCCATTGTTTTTATTTGGATTTTTATATTAGATTATGCACCTACAACAACTCTACTCAAAACTTAATCAATTAGAATCTCAAAAGCTTCAAATAGAAAATGAGATATTACAAACCAAAAAACAAATTGATAAAATATCTCCATTTTCCAAGCAAGATAAAATCAATCTTTTTAAATCACTATTTGTAGGCAGAGTTGATGTACATG
>JAMOPZ010000343.1 GCA_027064245.1 Campylobacterales bacterium | reverse complement strand
ATCAGCAGCTTCTTTATGAGCTGTTTCAAAACCATTTTTTATTTTCTGTTTTATTTTTTTATCTTTAACAACAATAAAATCCCAAGGTTGCATATATCCAACACTTGGAGCGTGATGGGCAGCTTTTAAAAGTCTTGCAATAACTTCATCATCTATACTGTCACTCTTAAATTCGTTTCTTGTATCTCGTCTATTATATATTGTTTTATATACGGCTTCTTTTTCTTCTTGTGTGATTTTTATCATAAATATATTCTCGTCTTAAATTTATTTTTAGTTTAGTTAACCTCTTTTTGGATAGGTACTTAGTTCTTCCAAGGATTTATTGGTCATTTTCTATTTAGTTGCTGTTAAAATTAATCTAAACAGTTAGGACATATTCCATTAAAAACTATTGAACTCTCATTTAAATCATAATGACTCAGTTCTTTCGCTTGATTTATTATACTTAAAGTATCTAAATTTATATCCTTTATGGTATTACATTTAGAGCATACTACATGTGCGTGTTCTTTTTTTAACAATTCATAAACATTTTTTTGGTGTGGTATTTTTACCTCACTTAAAAATAGTTTATCACACATAGTATTTATATTTTTATATACAGTTGCTAGTGAAAGTGATGGAAATTTATTTTGTAATGATTTATATAAATCATCAATATTTATATGTCCATTTCTATATAATATATCTACTATCTCTAATCTTTGGGGAGTTACTTTTAAATTGTGATTTTGCAATATTGTTATATAATCCATTGGTTCTTATTCCATATTTAATTTGTATTCTATTTTACTCTATTCTAGTAAAAAATAAACTTAATCAAAAATATTGATTATCAAAGGATAATAATTATCCTTTAAGCTTAGTTATGCGATAATTCTCAATGGAAAAAGATTATCCAATAAAATAAAAGGATTTAAAATGAGACAATACGAATCATACAAATGTAATAAATGTGGAAATGTAGTAGAGGTGCAAAATGTAGGTGGAGGGGAACTTCATTGTTGTGGAGAGGCTATGGAGATGATTACAGGAAATTTGACTTCTGTAAATCTTATGAAAGCCTTTGCAGGTGAGTCACAAGCTAGAAACAAATATGAATATTTTGCTAAAGTTGCTCAAAAAGAGGGCTATAGAGATATTGCAGAGCATTTTCAAAGAGCAGCTGATAATGAAAAAATTCATGCTAAACTTGAGCTTGCTTTAAATAATAGAATGAACTCTAATAGTGAAGAAAGTTTTGGAACTACTTTGGAAAATCTTCAAATGGCAATAGATGGTGAATCTTATGAAAATATAACAATGTATCCTGATTTTGCTCAAATAGCAAAAGATGAAGGTCACAAAGAAGCTTTTAGATTATTTACAGGTATTGGTAAAATAGAAGTTGAACATGAAAATATGTTTAAAATGCTTTTTAAAAGACTAGAAAAAGGTGGTGAATTTGTAAGTGAAAACACAGAAGAAGCTTGGATTTGCGAAGTTTGTGGTCATGTACATTATGGCAAAAAAGCTTTAAAGATTTGTCCAGTTTGTAAGCACCCAGAAGAATATCAATCAAGATTAAATTCTATAAAATAAATACTTTTAAAATAACCTCTATTATAGAGGTAGAGGTTATAGGGATAAGTTTCTTTTAAATTTTATCTTTTATTTTTGAATATATAAACATAGTTGAGAGTGTGCCTATGATGACACCAGCTAG
>JAMOPZ010000342.1 GCA_027064245.1 Campylobacterales bacterium | reverse complement strand
AAGATTTAAAACATCTACAAAAAGAGGTAGAGAAATTTATCAATCAGCTTAAAAGCTGAAATTGATACCTCCATATATTTTTTTTAGGTTATCTTTCCATACATCAGTATGTTGAGTAGCATGGTCTATATTTCCACCAATTTCAAGTTCTACATAATTTCCTAAATATAATAAAATACCAGCTTGCAGACCATATGTACCACTTGAATACTTATTCGTATTATATGAATAATATAAATAACCTCCACTAACTCCCACAAAAGGTTTAATATAAGGTATTTGATTCCATATCCAATCTAAATTTAATTTTGAAATATAAAAAGATGTGTTATCAGTTAAAATTTTAGCACCACTTAAATATAACCTATTTGAAATCAAATATATATTTTTATCATAAAAATATCCACCCACTTTTGCTTCTATATAATTTTCTGTATCATCATTATTACTTATAGTTAGATTACCATAGTCTATCCCTATAAAATAATTTGTTTTAACTCCTGCTGCCCATATTGAAGTTAAACATAAAATCATAAAAAGCATTTTTTTCATTTTTATATCCTTTTTTTTAGTTAATTAGAATGTTTTGTGTAATTATAACATAAATTGTTAAATTGTTATGTTATAATTGCCGATATTATTTCTGTAAAAATAAAATAAAAGAGAGGACCAGATAGTATGAAAAAAGTTAGTTGTATATTTTCAATGGTATTATTGATTCTTTTTATAGGATGTGGAGGAAGTGGTAGTAGTAGTAATGAAAGTTTTTCACCTTCTGTAACAACAAATAATATTACATATCAAGAAGATGATAGCTATATAACACAGATAGGTGGTGAAATTTTATTTAGTGAATCTAATACACATTTTAACAATGTGGAGTTTTCAAGTATAAGTGCAAATGTAGATGGTTGTATAGTTGATTCTATTACAGTAACTCCTAGTACTTTAACTAATCAACAAACAGGTACATTTACTATCAAGTTAGCTAATGGATGTAAGAAAAAAGATAGTTATTTAGTAGAGTTTAAAGGTAATGAAAAAGGGGAATATATAGATACAAATGTAAAAATAAAAGCATCTACTTTTTCTTTAGAAAATAGAATTATATTACCACCATCTACATCGACTACTACTTCTATAACATCAGATACACATAAAAAAGCAGCGAAAATTGTAGTATTACCAAAATATGTTAGAGTAACAGAAGATAAGCAACAACAAGAATATAAAGTTATAACATTAGATAGTGATAATAGACCAATTAGTGCCAATGTAGAAATCAATAAATTACTTGATAGTAATGATGATGAATATGGAACACTTGATAAATATCAAGTAACTACTGATGCCTCTACTGGTGAAGCAATAGTTACATACACAGCACCAGATAATATTGATAATTGTGATGGAAATTATAGTATCAATTTTAAAGTAACTAATACAGCATTAGAAACAAATTCAACATTAAATTTTATAAAAGAGGAAAGTAATGGTACTAAATATATTATTCAATTAGTAGTGCCAAATTCGTTTGCAGTAGATAGCAAAGATAGTTTTAGTGTAAAAATTGTAAAAAAATCTGATACAGATACTTATATAGATGATAAAGATGTAAATGATGTAAATGTAAGTTTTGTAAATCAAATGGTTGCATTTAATGAAGATAGAGATGCATATAAATATGAGTATAATAACTCTTCATCTGAATC
>JAMOPZ010000341.1 GCA_027064245.1 Campylobacterales bacterium | reverse complement strand
TATACCATAGCTTATTTATATAACAAGAATACAAACTAGCTTGAATAACTATTACTACCATAAATTTTAATATAAACGACATCTTCTTAATCTTATGTCTACTATACTCTCATAACTACTATTAATCTTTTATTTAAAGGACTGAGCAAGATTACCAATAATTAAAAACCAACCATCTATGATGATAAAAAAGATAAGTTTAATAGGAAGTGAGATCATAACTGGTGGTAACATCATCATACCTAAACTCATTAAAATAGAAGCAACAATAACATCTATTACTAAAAATGGTAAAAATATCAAAAAACCTATCTCAAAAGCAGTTCTTAATTCACTAATAACAAAAGCTGGCATTAAAATTATTAAAGATACTTCATTTATATTTTTTGGATTTTTTATATCTTTTATACGATACATTAAAGCTAAATCTTTCTCTCTTGTATTTTTTAACATAAACTCTTTAAAAGGTGTAACACTCTCTTGAAAAGCTACTTTATATCCTATAGTTTTGTCCATATATGGTTTTATACCATTATCCCAAGCTCTTGTAGCATATGGTTGCATAATAAAAAATGTCATTATAAGAGAAAGTGATATTATAATCTGATTTGGTGGAGATTGTTGTAGTCCCATAGCTTGTCTTAAAAGTCCAAAAACAATAACAAGTCTTGTAAAACTGGTAATCATAAGTAAAAGTGTAGGTGCTAGAACAAATAGCATTAAAATAATAGCTATATTTATAGTCTTTACAAATTGTTCAGGCTCAGTAACTGCTGCAATTGAAAGATCTATCATAGGTGCGGCATCTGCTGCAAAAACTATACTGTTAAAATATAAAAATAAGAATAATATTTTTTTAATCATTTTTTACTATACCCTTTTGTCTTAATTCATATTGATTTATAGTATTACATAGTTTTGTCCCATAAAGATATATATTCCAAGATATATAGATCCATAAAAAGAAAAATAATGCCACACTAAAAGAACCATAAATTGTAGCATATGCAGTATTGTATAATACATAGTATCCAAATAATGTTTTTGTAATATTAAGTATTATTAATGTAAGCAAGCTAGATAATGCTGCTGCATTTAATGTCACTTTTGTATTAGCAGAAAGTATAAAAAGTATTATAAAACATAACCATATAAAACAAAACATAACAATTTGACCCACAAATGTGATATGTGTAATTGTAGATATATATATAGCAATAGCAAATAAAAGTGGTAAAAGTATCATAAGACTAAGATATGTAAAAAAGAGTCTATAAATAGCCCTAGATTTTGTACCATAAATTTTATTTATAATATATTCGTAGTCTTTAAAAAATAGAGTAAAAACAAAAAGTAAATAGAACAATCCCATACTACCTAGTTTATCTGTATTTACTAAAAAACTATCAATATTTTTTGCAATAGATGTAGAATGTGTAGGATTAATAAAATCAAAAAGATACAACATTATAAGATCTATATGTGATGCAAACTGAGGTAAATTTGAGACTACAACTATAAGTAATGCGATAAGTGGAAGTATAGAAAATATAGTAAAAAAACTTAAACTTGCTGCATAATACGGAGTATCATCATCTAAAAACTTCCAAATATTTTTAAGCTTTTGTATCAACTGCTATAACCCCATTTTAAATGGATTTAAAATATTATTTGGATCAAAAGCATTTTTTATACTTTTAAAAAGCATCATTTCCGCATCATTAAATGCAATTCCCATATATGGTGCTTTTGCAGTACCTATACCGTGCTCACCACTTAAAGTTCCACCCATATCCACAACCATTTGAAATATCTCTTTTATAGCTTTATAACCTCGCTCTAGTTGCTTTGGATCGTTACCATCTTTTACCATAACATTTACATGGATATTTCCATCTCCACTATGCCCAAAACAAGGGATTAAAAGATCATATTTTTTCCCTATTGTATATATATTTTCTAAAGCTTTTGGAAGCATACTTCGTGGAACTGATATATCTTCATTTAATTTTTTATTACCAAATATTGTAATAGATGGCGATGCATTTCTCCTTGCATACCAAATCTGTTGTGCATGCGCATCATCTTGTGCTATTACAAATGCTGTAGCTTTATTTTTCATGAATTGTTCTTTTAAAGTATTTAACTGAAATTCAACTTCATCTTCTAAATTTCCATCTACATCACCTACAAGAATAGCTCCCGCATCACTAGGTAGATCTACATTTAATTTATCTTTTAATGCTTTGATTACAAGTGCATCTAAAAACTCCATAGCAACAGGATTTGCTCCAGAAGCCAAAGACTTAAATACTGCATTCATAGCAGCTGTTACATCTGGAAAAATACCCATATATGTTTGTTTATGTTTTGGTTTTGGGATAAGCTTTAAAGTGATCTCAGTAATAACAGCTAGTGTACCCTCACTACCTATTAAAATACCTGCAGTATTGTACCCTGCAACATCTTTTATAGTTTTTTTACCAGCTCTTATAATCTCACCATTTGGTAAAATAGCACGAAGTGCCATAACATAATCTTTTGTTATCCCATATTTTGCAGCTCTCATACCACCTGCATTTTCACTTACATTTCCACCTATTGTAGAATACTCTTGACTAGCAGGATCTGGTGGATAAAATAAACCTACAGCTTCAACTGCTTTTTGTAGATCCATATTTATAACACCTGGTTGAACAACAGCAACCATATTTTGCATATCTATTTCAATTATTTTATTCATATGTCGTTCTAAAGACAATACTATTCCACCACTTGCAGGCAATGCACCACCTGTAAAGCCACTTCCTGCTCCTCTTGGAACTATAATAATTTTATGTTTATTACAGTAAGATAAAATTCTACTAATATCATCTTCATCTCTTGGAAATACTACTGCATTTGGTTTAAAATTTGTTCTTGTTGCATCATAAGAATATGCAATTAAGTGTGCATTATCACTATGAATATTCTCTGTTCCTACAATATTTTCTAAATATTGTAAATGTTCTTTTTTTACCATGGCCATAACTCTTTCATTGTTTTAAGTATAGATTTTTGTGTATTATTTTTATTATCAAAAATCAATGTTCTATAATAACTATTATAATCATCTATCTTATTTTTATTAAAAATATCCCAAAATCCTTTTTTAATATCTTTTATTTTTGTAAAAAATGGTACAGAAGTAGAGTTATCTATATATTGTAATTTTTGAGTATATACTATTTTAAAACTAATAGCATCTACAATATAAAGTTTATTTTCTATTACAAAAAATATTGTCCCAATTTGATTTTCTAAACAAAATTTCTGAATCTCTTTTTTTGTAGGAATAGGAGTCTTATCCATTTTTAATATAGTTGCAAAAAAATCTTCATTTATAAAATTTTGTTTTGGATATATATCTTGTATAATTTGCTTTGCTTTTAAATTTGGTACAATTAATAAAGAGCTATTATAAAGATAATTAGCTATAAAGATATCACCATCTTGTGGCATTAATTTTGTTGTAGGAATAGCATCTTGCTTTAAAATTACATTATTGTTAAATGTAATTACCGAGGAATTATCATTTGATTTAGTTACTATTGCATTATTTAATATAATATTATTATCATTATTATAGTGATGTATTACAATACCTGATACACCAAGTTGTATTTTTATACCATCAATAGTAGCACTATTTTTTGTACTGTTATTTAAAATATATTTTTTTATCGTTGGATCAAATAAAATTTGTTTATTAACTTTAATATTATTTTCTTTTTTATTTAATATATAAATATGATTAAAAATACCCAATTTATTTTTTATTGTTTTAAAATCTTGTAAAACCCAACCATAAGATTTAAGAGTATTTAAACTTTGACCTTTACATAAGCTACCATCTAATGATATATTTGGATATATATTATTAGATGGTAGATTTTTTTTATAACAAATTGTTGTTTCAGACCATAATAATGAACTTAATAATGTTCCATATAATAATATCTTCACCTATATTTTCCTTATTTTTAATAAATAGTATCATAAAGATACATAAAAGATAATAAAAACTAAAATATCTTATCTTTTATTCAAAACTATTTAGTTTAAATTCATTCCATAATCTCTTAGCTTGAACACTACCCTTATCTTTTGCTTTTTTTACCCAAAAAGCTGCTTTTTTATAGTCTACTTTTACACCTTGACCGCCTATATATGCCCAACCTAAATTTACTTGTGCATTTGTATGACCTTTTTTTGCTGCTATTTTATACCATTTTACAGATTCTTTTAGATCAGGTTTTACACCAATACCACCTGTATATAAATATCCTAAAATATATGCAGATTCCGCATCACCTGCTTGTGCAGCTTTTAAAAAAAGTTTTGAAGCCTCTTGAAATTTATTTTGTTTATATAAAGTAATTGCATCATGATAATCACTACTAAAAAGATATCCTACTAAAAAAACTACTAAAAATATTTTTTTAATCATTATTTTGCCTTATATTAATTTTTATTATTATAACTAAATTAATTTAGATTTTCAATAACCATCATTAAATTTTCTTTTTTTATGTTTATCTTTTTTATAACGATTATTATTTTTTAATTTTTCTAAAAGATTTGCATTTTTTAATATACAATTTTTTTCATTTGCAAAATCTTTTGTATGATCTTGCAAAGTATCTAGTATATATTGAACTGTCGATTTTAATGCTTTTGGATATTCATTGTAAAGTTCAATAGAGGGTGTTTTTTTTAATTCTTGATAGTTTTTTTCAACTGCTTTTTTATAAAGATCTAAATCAAAATTATCTTTTTTGATCAAAGAAATAGTTCTTGTTAAGAATTTTTCTAAAACTCTTATATATCGTAAGCGTATTGTTTTGTCATTAGTTTTGATATTCATAAGATTGTTATACTAAAAAAGGGTTAAAAAACCCTTTTTTATATAAATTATGCTAGTGCTTTTTTTGCACTATCTACTACTGAAGTAAATCCAGCAGGATCATTTATAGCCATATCAGCTAAAATTTTTCTATCTAATTCAATTTTAGCTAGCTTAAGACCATTGATAAATCTTGAATAAGAGATATCATTTAATCTACAAGCTGCATTGATTCTTACAATCCAAAGTCTTCTGAAATCTCTTTTTTTATTTCTTCTATCTCTATATGCATATACTAAAGCATGTTCTACTTGCTCTTTAGCTTTTCTATAGTGTTTTCTTCTTCCACTAAAAAAACCTTTTGCCATCTTTAAGATTTTTTTGTGTCTTGCTCTTCTTACTGTTCCTGTTTTAACTCTTGGCATATTTTTCCTTTCTTTACCGTAAATATATTTATATTATAGGTGTTAGCTTATGCGCTAAACTTATCCAAATTTAATTGGAGGGACTAAAAAACATAATAAAAATAAATTTATATTATTATGCTTTATTTAACATTAATTTTACTCTTGAAGCATCACTTGCTGCTACAGTTTGTGGACCTCTTAAGTTTACTTTTCTTTTTTGACTCATTTTAGTTAAAATATGGCTTCTAAAAGCACTTCCTCTTTTAATAGAACCATTTTTTTTCACTTTAAATCTCTTTAAAGCTCCACTATTAGATTTCATCTTTGGCATTGTTAGACTCCTTTCATAGACTGTTTTTGAAGGTGGATTTTATCTTAATTTTGCTTTAAGTTTGTTTAATCTATATATCTTTTTGATATTTTTTTATAACACTCTACTCTTCTATCGCGTAAAAAAGGCCACCATCTTCTTATATTTTCACTTTTTTTCATATCTATATCACAATATAATAATTGCTCTTTTTTACTACTACCTTGAACTAATAGTTTACCTTGAGCATCAAATACAAAACTATTTCCCCAAAATTTTATACCATCTAACTGCCCACTTTGATCTTTTTCAAAACCAACTCTATTTACAGTTACTACAGGTAGTGTATTTGCTATAGCATGACCTCGCTGCACTGCTATCCAAGCTTCAAGTTGCTTTCTTTTTTCCTCTTTAGAATCAGCTCTAAACCACCCTATAGCTGTAGGATATATCAATATATCAGCACCAGAAAGTGTCATGATCCTAGCAGCTTCAGGATACCACTGATCCCAACAAACCAAAACACCTAAAGTTCCAACTGAAGTTTTTATAGGTTTAAATCCTAAATCACCAGGGGTAAAATAAAACTTTTCGTAAAATCCAGGGTCATCTGGAATATGCATTTTTCTATAAATACCTGCTATTGAACCATCTTTTTCAAATACCACTGCACTATTATGATATAACCCTGTTGCTCTTTTTTCAAATAATGATGTTACTAATACAACTTTATATTTTTTAGCTACTTTACTCCAAAATATTTTATCTTCTTCCCAAGAAGATGCCAAATCAAAATTATTTACATCTTCACTTTGACAAAAATATTGAGTTTGATGAAGCTCTTGAAGTACTATTAATTTTGCATTATTTTTACTAGCTTTTTTAATAGCCAATATAGTTTTTTTTATAGTCTTTTTTTTAGATTTATAAAAATTTTGTTGAATAAGTGCTATTTTCATAACAAAAGTATCTAATTTAGCCACTTAGATATTATATTTTTATGATTAAAAAGTGATGATTTAATCTGTACTATATTTGCTATACTTACTAGCTCTTTAGCAGCTAGTTTAAAATCATCATTTATAAGAAGATAATCGTATTGTGAAATATACTTTATCTCTTTTTTTGCATTTGTTATTCTTTTTTGAATAATATCTTGACTATCTGTACCTCTTGTATTTAATCTTTTTTCTAACTCACTTAATGAAGGAGTAGTTATAAATACTGTTGTTGTAATATTAGAAAATTTCTCTTTTACTTGCTCAAACCCTTGTACATCAATATCAAAAATCACTAACTTCTTTTCATCTAATGCTTTTTGAATCGGAATAAGTGATGTCCCATAGTAGTTTCCATGAACTTCTGCCCATTCCAAAAAATTACCATTATTTATATCATCTATAAATTGTTCTTTGGTTGTAAAAAAATACTCCACCCCATGAGTTTCTCCTACTCTTGGATCTCTTGTGGTTGTTGATATTGAAAAATAATAGTTATCTATATCTTTATACACCTCATTTAGAAGTGAACTTTTACCACAACCACTAGGACCAGATAATAATAATATAGCCCCTTTTTGTAATATTTGTTCCATTATGCTTCCAACTTTAACTGTAAAATTACCTCTTGACCATCTGCTATAGAATCAATAATATCTTGATTTAATAGTTCAAAAAGAGGTTTTAATTCATTCATAGAATAATCATTTAACAATACTTTGATAGGTTTTATATCTAATTTATCATACAATTTATCTGTACTATTTAGCTCATCAATTGCTTTATCTATAATAGAAGATAGATCCATCCATTGATTATCATCATCTATATTATCACCTTCTGCTATATTTTGTAGTTTAGGTGCTGAATAATCTATAATATCCTCAATTTTAGATAACTCATTTTGATCTAAAATTCCACCTGATGTTTTTGAAACAGAACTTATATGAACAATACTATCATCTATATCCTCTTTTACATCAGAAGCTATATTTGATGCTAATGAATCTATATAATCAAGTGCAATATCAGCTTCTGTATCTGGCAATTTTTCTGGTAAATTATCTGATTTAATTGGTTCTTCATAAGATTCTAATGGATCTATTTTTGTAGCATATACTTTTGCATTGGCTCGTTTATTTAACTCTTGTAATTGAAGTTCAAGTATCTCTTGTAAAGTCGAAGGTAAAAATGGATTTGGTATTAAAAAATCATTTGCTAACTCAAATGGCATAGGCTCGTTTGATATAGTTCCTATTAATTTACATTGAGTTTTTAAACTATTAAAATTATCATCTACCATAGATTTTTCAACAACTACAATATCTACTTTACGATCAAGTGCAACACTAGATAAGACCTCTAGTTCAAGATGAAGTTTTTTAGTAATTAAATTAAATATCTGTATTACAATTGGTGTTTTTGAGACTAAAACTAAAGTTTTCATTTTATCCTTTCTAACTTATGATCAATAAGTTCATATACACTATCACATCTAAAAGCTATATCTTTTTCATGAGTTACTATCATCAAACTAGCATTATATTGTTGTATATACTCAAAAAGTATATCTATAAGCTCTATAGCTGTTTTTTTATCAAGATTTCCTGTTGGTTCATCAGCAAAAATTACTTTTGGCTTTTTTGTTAAAACCCTAGCTGTTGATAATCTTTGCTGTTGACCACCACTTAATTCACCTATACCTTGATGTAAAATATGATCTATTTTTAATTTTATTATTAAACTATCATCTATTTTTGTATCATTTAAAAGCTCAGATATATGTAGATTCTCAACTCCATTAAATCCACGAAATAAATAATGTGACTGAAATATTATACCAAAAGCATTCTTTCGTAACTCTAAGATCTCTTTATTTGATAATGTAAAAATATTTTGATTGTTATAATACACTTCACCACTATCTGGTTTTAAAAGTGTAGAAAAGATATTTAAAAGTGTAGATTTTCCACTACCACTTGTACCCATAATGGCTATTGATTCTTTTTCATTTAATGTTAAATCTACATTAGAAAAAAGTGGGTAATCAAAGCTATGAGTTACACCCCGTACATCAAGTACAGGGTGTTTTGAAGATATTTTATTTTTATTAGTATCTACCACTTAAGTATATCACTAATTATTTTGCCATTTGAGCTGCAACTTCAGCTGCAAAATCTTCCTCTTTTTTCTCAATACCATCACCTAATTCAAATCTTACATACTCAACAATCTCTATAGAACTATCTACATCTTTTATAGCTTGTTCTACAGTTTTACTATCATCCATTACATAAGTTTGTGATAAAAGTGCATGAGTTTTATCTAATTGAGTATTATCCTCAATCCATCTTGCTATTTTACCTTTTAGGATATTTGGAATAATTTTTTCAGGTTTCCCCTCAGCTTTTAATTCCTCTGCCATTCTAGCTTCAGCTGCAGCTATTGCTTCATCTGTAAGTTGTACTTTTGAAACAAATTGTGGAATATTTTTTTCAGGTTTTCCAAGTCTATGAAGCTCTATATTTAACTTTTCAATATCAGCGATAATTGCTTTATTTT
>JAMOPZ010000340.1 GCA_027064245.1 Campylobacterales bacterium | reverse complement strand
CACCGGCACGAAGTCGTTTTACAAAGCTATATCCATCTAACACTGGCATATTGATATCTACTAAAAAAAGATCATATTTATTTAACTGAGCTTTTTCAAGAGCTTCCATACCATTTTCAGCTTCATCACACTCATAACCCTCTTTTACTAAAATTTGTTTATGATACATTCTTACAGTTAAACTATCATCTACTACTAATATTTTTTTTGCCATATTTTATCCTTTTATTATCTTATTCTTAAAACTCGTTTTAAACCCATAACCAATTTTTCATTTGTAAATGGTTTTGTTATCCACCCTACAAGACCTACAGATTTTCCTTGAGCTTTCATCTGTGGTGAACTCTCTGTTGTAAGTGCTATAATCGGTTTTGCTTTTACCGATGGCATTGATTTTAATTTTTTTGTTAGATCAAAGCCATTCATTTGTGGCATATTGATATCTGTAATTAAAAGATCATATATCAAACCACCCTCTACAGCTTCTATCACCTCTAGTGGATTTGAATAGGTATTTAACTCTATTGTACCACTATTTACCATACCATCTAATGCCATATTTGCACTCATTAATACTGTGGCACTATCATCTACTAAAACTACTTTTTTTGCCATTTTAATACCTCTTTATTGTGAATTATTTTTTATATATGATTCTAGCTGAATACAGCTATTTAAACTTGATGCATTTATATAAAATACATCTACTGCATCTTGAAGTACAAAAACATGTTCTTTCCAATCTTGAAGATCTTGTAAAATTGCTTTTATAAAAGATGATATAAACTCTTTATTTTTCTGATCCAAGCTACTAATATCTGTATTTTCTAAAACTCCACTTAAAAGTTTTAATGATGTAGAAAGCTCAAAGAAATCCATAAATGTATTTAAAAATGTTGAGTATTTTTGAAGTAGTTCACAAACAGTTTCTAACTCTGTTTCTAAGTTATCATAATCTAAAAAATCAATTATAGAGTGAATATCATTATCAAGATCATCAATATCTTCTAAAATATAATCAAGATTTGGATAATCCTCTAAGAAAAGTGTTGCGGGTACTTGTTGATGAGATTCATTAAACTTATCCATCATGTCTTTTTGAGTATTTACTTCTTCCCCATCAAAATCATCAAAGTCATCAAAGTCATCAAAGTCTAGAAAATCATCATCAAAACAATCTTCTTCCATCTCTTGTGTTTGAGTAGGGTCTATTAATGCTTTTTTATCTATATATCTATTTAACATAGCATCTATCATCTCTAAAGTTACAGGTTTTGTTATATATGCATTTGCTCCAGCTTCTCTGGTTACTTTTTTTGTATTTGTATCAGCTAGTGCAGTTGCCATAACAACAACAGGTTGAGTCTCTAAATCTAGTTTTCTTATATGTTTTAATGCTTCAACTCCATCCATAACTGGCATCATAATATCTAAAAATATTATATCATAGTGTTCATTTTGTACTTTATTTAAAGCATCTTTACCATCATACGCTTCATCTAATGAATATAGATCTTCATCTATCTCATTATCCTCAAACCACTCCTCTACTATCAAGGACAAAACACCTAAATTGCTTTGTACATCATCTACTAATAATATTTTCATGTAATTATTTACCTTTTATTATAAAATTAGTATATAATAGCACAAAAGATGTAAAGAATAAATAAAATATAATAAATTTTTAAAAAAAATTTTATATAATATAATA
>JAMOPZ010000339.1 GCA_027064245.1 Campylobacterales bacterium | reverse complement strand
ACTAAAAGTATAAAAACATCCCATCTTTGACACTTCACTTTCCATAAAGCCCACTATCTAGGCAAATATATTAAAAAAAATGTTCAGATTTTCACTACAAGTAGTTTTATGAAATTTTTATGTAGTTTAGTGTGTTATTGAAGTAGCTCTATAAGTTCATTTTCATGTGTTAAATTTTTGAGTTGTTTGATATGTAAAAATTTATGAATATCCCTACCTAGTCTTAATTTATCTTTCTCATTTGTATGATTGGATTTCATATAAAGAACTTTATTATCAATTTTAACTTTAGATACCTCTAATGAATTTAGAGCTTCTTTTATGTTATTTGGAGTAATAGTATATTTTTTAAAAGATTTAGACTTTTTAAGTCTGATTTCTAAATCTCTCTCAATCATAAAAGCAATAAAACACACTATAAAATGAGCTTCTATTCTAGTTTTTTTATAATGAAATATAGGTCTAGTATCAAATGTAGATTTTAATACCCTAAATGAGTCTTCAATCTTATAAAGGTTGTGATAATTTTCTATAATTTCTAAAGCTGATAAATCTTTTTTTGAAGTAGTTATTGCATAAAATCCATCATATCTCTTATCATTTTTAATCTTTATCCAATCCAGCCCCATAACAAAGTTTTTACAACTATCATCTTTTGTTGTTTTAAAAATATATTTTTTAAAACTTCTAGTTGAAGTTATAGATGATTTTAGGTTATCTTGAATAATTTTATTTGCTTTTTCCAAGCCTCTTTCTCTATCATATTTATCTTTTCTTGCTCTTTTTGCTGAATATGTACAAACAAGCTTTTCTTGCAATATTATCTTTTTATTTTTTACTCTATTTGATATGGTATCTTCTTCTTGATATTTTACAATATTTTCATAATCTCGAACATAGTAGGAGTATAATCCATCTTCACTATCAACATCACTTATAATATTTGTATAGTTTTCAATATTTAAAATATCTTTTTGGATATCTTGTGGCATAGATTTTATTTTACAAGCCATTAGATAATCATATCCTGCATCTTTTATAGCTTTTAAATTGCTTTTTGAGTTTAATCCACGATCTGCTACTATTACTACTGTATCTATATTAAATTTCTCTTTTAATTTATCTAAGATAGTTATCATGGTTTTACTATCCATTGTATTACCACTAAAGAGTTCATATCCTACTGGTAATCCATTTTTATCAATCAGCATCCCCATTACAACTTGAACATCACCAAACTTTCCATCTTTGGAGTAGCCAAACTTTTTTAAATCATTCTCATTTTTACTCTCATAATAAAATGTTGTAACATCATAAAAAACTATATCAGTTTCAATATTAAAGAGGCTTTTGTTTTGTTTAAAAAGCTTCATCTCTATATTGTCTTTATTGTTTGATAGAATATCTAAGCTTCTGTATATATGGTGCAATTTCAAATTATTATTTATATTAAAATAGTCATCTTTGTTACCAAATAGAGCAAATTTTGATTTAGGTTTTAAAAGTCTATCTATTACCATTGAAAATACTATATTTTTAAAATCAAATTGTATCTTTTTATCTTTAGAGATACCGTCTAATATATCATCAAGCTTAAATCTATTCCAAATATTTTTATAGGCTATAAAACCGTAGTTATATCTATCAAGTTCTTCAATATGAGGAACTAACTTATCATCTAATTTTTTATCACTATCTACAATCTCCAATAATTTT
>JAMOPZ010000338.1 GCA_027064245.1 Campylobacterales bacterium | reverse complement strand
TCAAGCTCTTTTATCTCACCTCTTATGATTTGAGTTTCTTGCCGAACAGATTCTATCTCTTTTGTGAGTCTTAACTCTGTTTCACTCAATTCACCTCTTATGATTTGAGTTTCTTGCCGAACAGATTCTATCTCTTTTGTGAGTCTTAACTCTGTTTCACTCAATTCACCTCTTATGATTTGAGTTTCTTGCTGAACAGATTCTATCTCTTTTGTGAGTCTTAACTCTGTTTCACTCAATTCACCTCTTATGATTTGAGTTTCTTGACGAATAGACTCTATCTCTTTTGTGAGCTCTTTTATCTCACCTCTTATAGTTTGAGTTTCTTGACGAATAGACTCTATCTCTTTTATAAGTCTTAATTCTGTTTCATTTAATTCATGTTTTGTTACAGCATGCTCTAAATTTGGATAATTTTGTTTAAATTCATCAAAAAATTCTGCAATTATTTTACTTCGTTCATCCTCACTAAGCTCTTTATTTGTAACAACAGCATAGATCAAACTTTGAAATTTACTATCAAAATTATGCATTTTTTATCCTTTTTGTAAAAACTGTGTCCCTATACCATCACTTGTAAAAAGCTCTAATAAAATAGAATGTTCTACTCTACCATCTATTATATGTGCTTTATTTACACCATTTGAAATTACATCTATACAGCTATCTACTTTTGGTATCATACCACCTGCTATTGTACCATCTTGTTTATATTGATCTACACTATTTTTATCAAGTGATTTTAATAATTGATTATCTTTATTTAACACACCTTTTGTATCTGTTAAAAAAAGTATTTTATTTGCTTCTAGTGCAATAGCTATTTTAGATGCTGCAATATCTGCATTTATATTAAAACCTGGATGATTTGGTTTTTCACTATTTGCAATAGGGGCAATAACAGGTACAAATCCCTCTTCTATTAAATCTAAAATAATATCTTTATTTATACTTGTTACAACTCCAGTATATCCAAATTTACCATTATCTTTTGGCTTTGCTTCTATACAGTTACTATCTTTTCCACTTATTCCTATAGCTTTTGCGCCATGAAAATTTAAAAGAGAAGTTAAATTTTTATTTATATCTCCACTTAATACCATCTCCACAATCTTCATACTATCTTCACAAGTTACTCTATGTCCATCTATAAAATGAGATGAAATATTTAGTTGTTTTAACATACTAGAGATTTTTGAACCACCACCATGAACTACAACTGGTTTTATACCAGTTAACTGCAACAAAGATATATCTTGTGCAAATTTTTCTTGCAATTCAGGAGATGTTTGAGCAGAGCCACCATATTTTATAACAACAATTTTATCTCTAAATTGTTGTATATATGGCATTGCATCAAGTAAAGTTTTTATCTCTCTTTGTTTTACTTTCATAATCCTACTTTATAAGAAATTTTACTATTGAATTAGCTGCATTTTTTCCATCAGCTGCAGCTCTTACTGCTAGATCTGCACCTCTTACTCCATCACCACCAGAAAATATTTTTTTATTTGATGTTTGACAATTATCATCAACTTTTATACCATTCCATCTATCTAATTCCAAATTTAATTCTTCTAAAAATTTTGGTTTTTCTTGAGTAAAACCTAATGCATAAATGATAATATCAGCTTCCTCTTTATATTGACTATTTTCTACTATATTCACACTTTGACGACCAGATTCATCAGCTTCACCCATAGAGGTTTTTACTAAAACTATACCATCATCTTCTATTTTAAGAGGAGATACATTAAAAACAAACTCTACCCCCTCCTCTTTAGAGTTAATAACCTCTTTTTTAGATCCTGGCATATTTGCTTCATCTCTTCTGTATAAACATTTTACAGACTTAGCACCCTCTCTTACACTAGTTCGTAAACAATCCATAGCAGTATCCCCACCACCAATTACAACTACATTTTTACCTTTTACATCAATATAATTTTCTACATCTTCACCAAATTGTCTTTTTTGAACTTTAGTTAAAAACTCCATAGCAAGATGAACATGAGATTTTTCATCACCATCAAGTCCTGCATATCTTCCTTTTGTTGCACCAATTCCTATAAATAATGCATCATAAGATTCTTCTAACTCTTTTATAGATTTATCAACCCCTATTTCACAACTTGTAAATAGATTCATTCCTGCTTCTATTAACCAATCAACTCTTCTTTGAACTACACTTTTATCTAATTTAAATCCAGGTATTCCATAAGTTAAAAGTCCACCAGCTTTTGATGCTCTTTCATACATATCTACATCAATTCCAGCTCTTAAAAGAAATGTAGCTACACTAATTCCTGCAGGTCCACTACCAATTACTGCTACTTTTTTACCAATTTTTTTTGCATTAAATTTTGGCTTAAATCCAGCTTGAAAACCTTTTTCACTAATATGAGTTTCAATAGCTCCTATTGTAATAGCTCCATGAGTTTCATTTAATGTACAATCACCCTCACAAAGTACATCTTGAGGACAAATTCTTCCAAAAATTTCTGGCATTGGAGATGTTTCATTTGAGATATTAAATGCCAACTCTAAATCACTTGATGCTACTTGTTTAAGCCAAGCTGGAATTATATTGTGCAGTGGACATTTATTATGACAATATGGATCTCCACAACCTATACAACGATCCGATTGTTCACTAGCTTTATTATCATCAAAGATATTATAAACCTCTTTATAATCTTTGATTCTCTCCATCACACCTCTTTTTGATGGATTATTTCTATCTATTTTTGTAAAATTCAACATCTCTTTTAATCTCCCTCATCTGGATTTAATGGTAAAACTGACATATTCTTTGGTTTTACCATCCAAAAATTTCTTATTTGTGATCTAAAGTTTTCTAAAATAATCTCTGCTTGATGTGATTGTGTTGTTTTTTCATAATCTTGTAATAATTTTTTAAGATAAAGTCTTTCAAGCTCTGTTTCATCAGTATCTATTCGTATAGCTTCTACTAATTCTTGATTAATATTATCTATAAAATGTCTATCTTTATCATAAATAAATGCTAATCCACCTGTCATACCAGCTCCAAAGTTAATACCAGTTTCACCTAAAATTACTACAATACCACCTGTCATATATTCACAAGCACTATCTCCTGTACCTTCAACTACTGCAATACAACCAGAATTTCTAACTGCAAATCTCTCACCAACACTAGCTCTTACATATAGTTTTCCACCAGTTGCTCCATATAAACATGTATTTCCAGCTCCTGCATAAGAGCTACCTTGTAGTTGTGGTTTTATGATAATTTTACCACCACTCATACCTTTACCTACATAATCATTAGCAACACCATCAAGGCTAAGAGTTATACCACGACTTAAAAAAGTCCCAAAAGATTGTCCAGCAACTCCTGTTAAATTATATGTTATCATATCTTCAGGTAAACCATCATCACCATATCTTTTTGCTATCTCACCTGAAGTTAATGTACCAAAACTTCTATTTAAGTTTGATATCTCATAATCTATTATAATAGGTTTTACAGGATTTTCTATAGTATTAATTACTTTTTTTAGAAGCTTTTTAGACTCTGTATTTTTATCATAAGGAACATTTGATGCCACTTGACAAGTATCTATCCCATCTATTCTTCTTAGTATATTTTGAAAATCAAATTTTCTAGCAAAATCATCATCTATTACTTTAAGTAAATCACTTCTTCCTATTATATCTTCTAATCTAGTATAACCTAATTGTGCTAAAATATCTCGCACATCATCTGCTAAAAATTCAAAATAACTTATAAGTCTATCTACTGTTCCATTAAATCTAGTTCTTAAATCTGTATCTTGAGTAGCAACACCTACACTACATTTATTTGTATGACAAATCCTTAACATCTTACACCCTAAAATTGTAAGTACTGAAGTTCCAAATGCAAAACTTTCAGCTCCTAACATAGCAGCTTTTACAACATCAAGACCAGTTTTTAATCCACCATCAGTTTGAAGATGAACCATACCTCTTAAATGATTTGCTTTAAGTGAATTATGAGCTTCACTAAGACCTAACTCCCACGCATTTCCTGTATGTTTTATAGATGTAAGTGGTGCAGCTCCTGTTCCACCATCAGCTCCTGAAATAATAATTTTATCTGCATAAGCTTTTGCAACTCCCGCAGCAATAGTTCCTACTCCAATAGTTGAAACTAATTTTACTGTTACTTTTGCACTAGGATTGATCTGTTTTAGATCAAAAATAAGTTGTGCCAAATCCTCAATACTATAAATATCATGATGAGGAGGTGGAGATATCAAAGTAACACCTTGAGTTGTATGTCTTAATTTTGCAATCATCTCAGTTACTTTTGCTCCTGGAAGCTGTCCACCTTCACCAGGTTTTGCACCTTGTGCTAGTTTAATCTGCAACTCTTCACAATTTACTAAATATCCTGGGGTCACACCAAATCTTCCAGATGCAATTTGTTTAATCTTAGAATTTTTAAGTGTATTAAATCTAGCTGGATCTTCTCCACCCTCACCTGAGTTACTTTGAGCACCTATTGTATTCATAGCTACTGCTATTGCTTCATGAGCTTCTATAGATATAGATCCACAACTCATAGCTGCTGCTGCAAATCTTTTAAATATCTCCTCTTTTGACTCTACTTGATCTTTACTAATCGATCCTTTATCGCTATTAAATTCAAAAAAGTCTCTAATAAATTTTTGACCTCTATTTTCTATTAAACTCTTAAGCCCTTTAAAATCACTGATATCCTCTTTTTTTGTAGCATTTTTATTATGAATTGCTTTTGTAACCGCAGGTGCATAATCATGATATTCACCGCCATTAAGATATTTATAAAAACCACCCATATTTAAAGGGAACATAGTCTTATCATTAAAATATGCATCAAAATGTAATTTTTCTATTCTTTTTTCTATATCTTCAAAAGTTAAACCTGCTAAATCACTAGAAGCAAATTTAAAACAACTTTGTACAATATCATCACCCAAACCTAAAACATCAAATAATGATGAGTTTCTATATGATGCAACTGTTGCAATACCCATTTTTGACATAATTTTAAGCAATCCAGCATTTATAGCTTTTGCACTATTTTTAAGTTTATTTTGAAGTGCATAATCAGATATATTTTTTCTTTCAAAAAATGATACTATTGAAGCATACATCATATATGGATATATAGCATTTGCACCAAAAGCCAATAAAACTGCAGCTGTATGAGGATCATAAACTTCACTTGTTACAGATAAAAGAGATACTCTTCCTCTTAATTTATCTTCTAAAAGATGTTGATTTATATATCCTATAGCCATCGCTGCTGGTATAATTTTTTTATCTTTAGTAATAGCTCTATCATCAAGGATAATAATACTAATATTATCTTCTTGCACTGCTAATTTTATACCCTCATAAAGGTCCTCTAATGCTTTTTTAATATCTGTTGTAAATGTAGTACAAAAAAATCTATTTTTATAATCTGGATCATAATTTGATGAATTTTTATCTCCAAAATCTACAAGAACATCAACTTTTTCTTTCATAAAAATCGGACTTATTGCTTTTACCCTTTTTGAATTATGTTCATTTTCTTCTAATATATTATATGTATGTCCTAAACCTGTATTTAAAGACATAACAATTTTTTCCCTATAAGGATCTATTGGCGGGTTTGTAACTTGTGCAAATTTTTGTCTAAAAAAATCTGTAAAATTTCTATTTTTAGAAGAAAATGCAGCTAAAGGTGTATCATCTCCCATAGAACCTGTTGGTTCTTTTGCTTCATTTGCCATAGGGATAATCATTTGATCTAATGTCTCATAAGAGATGTTTGCATACTTTTGTCTTGATGTTATATCATCAAATTTGTATTCACTAAGATCTAAAAATGTATCTTCTACATACTCTTGAAGATATTTCATATTATTATTTAACCATTTTTCATAATTTTGAGTTGATTTTAAATAATCATTGATATCATCATTTTTAAGCAATGTTCCATTTTTTAGATCAAGTCCTATCATTTGACCACTTTGTAGTCTCCCTCGATCTATTATAAACTCTTCATCAAATGGTACTGTTCCATACTCACTTGTAATAAAAATTCTATCATCTTTTGTAATAAAATATTTTGATGGTCTAAGCCCATTTCTATCAAGCACACAACCTATATGTCTTCCATCTGTCAAACTAACTGCCGCTGGTCCATCCCATGCTTCAAATCTTATAGCACTATATTCATAAAATGCTCTTAACTCATGATCCATATATGGTGCATTTTGCCAAGGAGCTGGAACTAAACTTCTTGCAGCTTTAAAAAAGTCCATACCATTTACCATTAAAAATTCAAACATATTATCTAAAGATGCACTATCACTTGCACCATCTTGAAGTATTGGAAATATTCTTTGTAACTCTTCATCACTAAAAATTTCTGATTTTAAAGATTCTGTTTTTACCTCTACATTAAATCTATTTGCCTCAATAGAGTTGATCTCACCATTGTGAGCTACTCCTCTAAAAGGTTGAGCAAGTCTCCATTTTGGTAATGTATTTGTAGAAAATCTTTGATGAAAAAGTGCAAATGAGATCTTAAAATCATCATCATTTAGATCAATATAAAATTGTCTAATTGTTGTAGGCATAACAAGCCCTTTATAGGCTATCACTTTAGAAGAAAATGTAGGAATATAAAAATCTTCGTCATCTTTTAATTTATGTTCTGCTTCTTTTCGTGCAAGATAAAGCATCGCTTCAAATCTTTTAGAAGATACTAAAGTATTTGGTATTACAAAAATTTGTGTCATTTTTGGCAATATTGATAATGCTTGTTCACCCAATGCATCTGTATCAACTGGCACTTCTCTATTTAATACAACTTTAAGATCATTAGACTCACAATATTGTCTAAAAGTATCAAGTTGTGATTCATCTTTTGAGAATACAAATGCTACTGCATAAAGTTTTGGAAGATCTACTCCACTTTGCAAAGCTACTTTTCGCATAAATTTATCTGGCATAGATAAAAGAAGTCCACTTCCATCTCCACTTTTACCATCTGCTGCTACTGCACCTCTGTGCATCATTCTTTCAAGTGCTACTATGGCATCTTCAAGATTTTTATGAGTAGGTTTATTTTTAAGATGTGCTAAAAGCCCAAACCCACAATTGTCTTTAAAAGAAGTTAATTTATCTAAATTACAACCCATTTTCTTCCTTTGTGTTAAATTTGTAAATATAAAACTATATTTCTATTTTCACAAGATTGTACCTAAAGATTAATTAAAATGTAATAAAACTAATATTTTTAATTTTGGAAAACTTTAATCAGTAATCTCTTTAAATTCTAGTTTAGCTTTATCTAAAAGCTTCTGTGCAGTTTCTAACTCTTTTAAACCATCTTTATAGACCCTTACACTATCTTGTAGTGTAATTTCAGGATCTATTAATTTTTTTAATAATTTATTTGCTTCTTCTACTTTTTGTTCGAAATTTACCTCTTTATTTTCCATAATTGCCCTCCAACATAGCTACTATTTTATCCCCAAATTTATCAACTTCTACTAAAAAAGCATCATGACCATAAGAGCTATCTATCATCTCATAAGAGCATAGATCTCCATTTCCTATTTTATCCATAAGATCTTTTATCTCTTGCATCTCACAAGGATAAAAAAGAATATCCCCACTAAAAGATAGTAGATGAAGTTTTGATTTTATATGACCTAATGCATCTTCTAGCTTATCTTTTCCCCTTGCAGCATTAAAAATATTGATAGTTTTTACAATATATAAATAACTTAACGGATCAAAATTATGTGGAAAATTATATCCATTGTACTCCAAATATCGCTCTACTTGAAACCTTCCAAAAAGTTCATAAAGACCATCTTGTTCTACATAAGATCTTCCAAATTTACTCTGCATTGAGTCTTTTGATAAGTAGCTTATATGCCCAGCCATTCTTCCTACTGCTAAACCTTTAAGACCATTTTTTGCTATATCTTTTGGATTATAATATCCATCTTTAAAATCAGGATCATTTCTAATTGCTTCAATTACTACTTTATTAAAAGCTATTGCCCAAGGTCTTGTATATGCAGTTGTAGCAAGTGGTATAATCATATTTGCAAAATCAGGATACTCTATAGCATAACAAAGTGCTTGCATACCACCCATACTTCCACCAATTATTGCTTTTACCTTCTTGATCCCTAAAGAATTTATAAGATTTTTTTGCGCTTTTACTATATCACTAATTGTAAGAACAGGAAATCTAAATCTATAAGGCTTACCATCTTCAGCTAAACTCATAGGTCCTGTTGAACCAAAACAAGAGCCTATATTACTAGTTGCAATTACAAAATATTTTTGTGTATCTATAGGTTTACCATCTCCTATTAAGTTATCCCAATATCCAGGCTTCCTATCACCATCGTAATACCCTGCCGCATGACACGATCCACTTAAAGCATGAGTTACTACAATAACATTTGATTTATCATTATTTAACTCTCCATAAGTTTCATATGCCACTTCATAAGAAGATAACATACGACCACTTTCTAAATGTAAAGGTTCATTAAATCTTTTTACACTAGTAAATATTTTCAAATTATTACCTACTATATAATTTTATGAAAATAAATTTTTATTATTTTTCATAAAAATATTTCGCGATTTTAACTCTTGATCATCCTCATCATTTACTTCAAAAAGTTTCTCTACAGTTGCTGTTGGATTTAAATATAAAATTGACTGCTCTAATACAATTTGAAATATACCATTTAATGGTATAGTTACAAATGCACCAAAATTCTCAGCACCAAAACCTGCTTCAAAACTAATATGAGTTTGAGTCAATTCAATAGTAGTATAAGTATAATTCATAAGAGAAAACATAGTGAACTCTGCAAAATTATCAACTATAACTTGTGGTAATTCTGGTTCAAAAGTAACTGATGCTATATTTGCAGTTATAGAAAACTCTTGATCTTTTGCTACTAAATAATCTATAATATCATGTATTTGTTCTTGTACTATAACTTGATAATCTCTATTTTCTATTACATTTTTAATCATTTTTTTCCTTCATTTTTTATTTTATCTGGTGATGTAAAATATGCCAACCATCTTAATATAAATAAAAACAATACTACACCACTAAATATCATAATATGAAAATTTGTACTACTTTGCAATAAAGCATC
>JAMOPZ010000337.1 GCA_027064245.1 Campylobacterales bacterium | reverse complement strand
CAATATAAACTCATCTTTTACTTTTGCTAAATAAACATAAATCTCTCCACCATCTTTACCAAAAGCATGTTTAATTGAGTTTGACATAATCTCATTAACTACTAAACCAACATAAACTGCTTGTCGTAAAGGAAGAGTTGCTGTTACCTCTATATTTATGTCTATATTACTTTGGATAAAACCACTCTCCATCTCCTCACAAAGCTCCCCTATATACTCACTCATATTTACATTGGATATATCATCATTATCACAAAGTATTTCATGTGTTTTTGCTATAGATTTTATACGATTTTGAAGCTTACCAAACTCTTTATCGATTTTCTCATCTTTTAATTCATACTGCTGTAATCTGCTGATAGATAAGATAAGTTGAAGATTATTTTTTACTCTATGATGAAGTTCTCTCAGAAGGACTGTCTTTTCCTCTACAACTTTTTGTAACTCTTGTGTTTTTTGAGTTACTTCTGCTTGGATTATATCTTGCCTATTTTGCATCTCCAAAATAAGCTGATTGTTTAACTTATCTTTTAATTTTACTTCATTAATATATTGAAATGATGTCAAAATAGAGTATAAAGTAAAACTTGCAAAAAATGGAAAAACTATATTTAGAATTAGCCCAAAATTGATAAATAGTATAAATACTAGAACAAAAAAACCACTCATTGTAATCAAAGAGAGTATAGTGTTTTTTATAGCTCCATACATAGAGAACAGATAAAGCATAGTAAGTATTACAAACAATATAGCCATATCTAAAAGCTCAATCAAATTTGGTTTTATGAGAAAATCATGATTGATAATATTATCTATCACATTTGCATGAATCTCTATACCACTAAAAGTACTATCTAACGGTATAGCTCTAAGATCATAAAACCTACTTGTACTTGCTCCTATCAAAATTATTTTATCTTTTATTTTATCTTTATTAAATTTATTACTATATATCTTACTTGCTGAGATATGTTCATAAGAATTTGAAGTACCTTTAAAGTTTATCATTAAACGACCAAATCTATCTGTTGGAATAACATGGTTATCAAGAGATATACTATTGATACCTGCACTAGAATAGTCTATTGTTATTTGTCTTTTTTTCCAAAAAGCCCTTACAACTTCTAAAGATAAAGAAGGATACAAAACATCTTTGTATTTAATAACTAAAGGTGTACTTCTTACAACACCATCTTCATCTGATATAAGATTAAAAAAACCACTTGAAAATGAGTTATTTTGAAGTAACCTTATGTTTGAGATAATACCCTTTGCCTCTGGTAAGTACTCCTGTGCTATATATCCTTTTTGAATCATAATGGCTGAAACATTTGGTATTTTACCTTTTATTGTTTCTGAACTAAAATCAAAAATATAACCACTAACAAGCCTTGAGCTTTTAAAAGAATTTGCTAAAATTTCATCATAATCTTTTACATTTTGTGCGTCAACTCCCAACCTACTTAAAACTACTTTAGGAGAGTTTTTATCTTCACTAGGAAATGTCATATCAAGTCCTATTATTGATGCATTGGCAGTAGTTAAATTGTCTATAATAATTGCTAATTTTTCTCTATTAAAACCTTTCATTAAAGTCAAACTTTTTTCATCTATATCAACTATCAATATTTGATTACTTGGTTTTTCTACTCCTCTTAATGAGAAAAGAATATCAGTAAATTTATTATTTATATTTTCTAAAAATTGAAAATCTTGAGTATATGCATATGA
>JAMOPZ010000336.1 GCA_027064245.1 Campylobacterales bacterium | reverse complement strand
ACAAATTAATGATGAAAATTATGTTAAAGATGATGAGAAAGTTTCATAAGGTAACGATGTTGAAATGGAATAAGAATTTTTGAAAAGCTGTCTTGACTTTTTGGGGTGGTATATAATAACCCTCTGAACTAAAAAAATCAAAACTGACAAATAAAAAGCTATTAGTATCTTTTTATGTAAATCTACATCAATTTTATCTTTAAAAAGAATTCCTATATAAACACCAACTAATGAGATAGCACCTATTATTAAACCATCCATATAGTTTATATTTCCAGATATACTATGAGAGATAAATCCAGATATAGATGAGAAAACTACAAAAAACAATCCTGCTGATATAGCTTTTTTAAGTGGTATGTGTAAAAAACCAACAAGTATGGGAACAAGAAGTATGCTACCTCCAACTCCTATGGTCATACTAATTAAACCTAAGAATAACCCTATGGCAAAAAGTAAAATTTTATTTAGTTTTTTCTCATCTCTATGCTCTTTAGTTTTGAAAAAAAGTCTAAACAATGCGAAAGTAACAAAAGATAAAAAGATATACTCTAAAACCTGACTACTAAAATAGTTTGTAATATACCCACTAAACAAAGCACCTATAAATCCACCCAAAGCTATGTTAATTACCATTGGTATATCTAAGTTTCCTTTTTTATTGTTAAGGTAACTTCCATAAACAGAACTAAAAACCATCTGAACAACAGATATACCAACAGCATCTTTAATTCCATAACCTATAAGCAATAATGCTGGAACTAAAATAGTTCCACCACCAATACCAAAGAATCCTGATAATACACCAACAGACAAACCTAAACAAATCATTTCAAACATAGTTAAACTCAATATTTTCTTTTATTTTACTAAAATATCCATTTATCTTACTATTAATGTTTTTTTCTTTATTAATTACAAAAAATTAAAGTATAATAAAGTATTAATTATAAAGGTCATTTATGCTAGAAAATATTATTATAGCTTTAGAAAATTTTTGTATTCATCAAATTAGAGAAGAGTATAAACTTACACAGACACTATTTGATGAGATTACTATTAATGTTTATATTGACATTGAAACAGAAGATATGAAAAACTATAGAGTATATTTAGCATCAGATTTAAAATTTATGCAGAGAATCTCTTATCTTTTTTTAGAAGAAGAATTAAGTAATGAACAAACACTTATAGATATGGCACTAGAAACAGCTAATTTAATTGTTGGGAGTGCTAAAGTAATCTCTGAAGATGAAAATAAAAATCTTTTTACTATTAAAACTCCTCATCTTATAAATATTGATAAATTTAATTTAGAATATAGTGAATTTAGCGTTATAGAAGTGGGAGATGATAAACTTTTACTTTCTATCAAGGAATTAAGTTGAAAGATTCAAGTATAAGGCGAGATGTCCATTTTGATGAAGAGAGTGAACTAGCATGGATGGACTACTCTGGTCTTTTAGATATGGAAGTTGAATTCACATCTGATTTAGGTGAAACAGAAGCTACAATATCTGAAATATTAAAGTATGAAAAAGGAAGTATTATAGACCTTAAAAAACCTGCTGGTGAAAGTGTAGAATCTTATGTTAATGGTCGTATACTTGGAAAAGGTGAAGTTATGGTTTATGAGAAGAACCTTGCCATTCGTATAAATGAGATTCTAAATTCTAGTGCTGTTTTATACTACTTATCTAAAGAGAAATTATGATTAAACTTTTACTTATTTTAT
>JAMOPZ010000335.1 GCA_027064245.1 Campylobacterales bacterium | reverse complement strand
TGTTGCAATCACTTTTTATTATTGCGATAAATATTATCTGTAACTACTCAAAAAATCATGGGTAATAAAAAAAATGCTATTAATTTAAATCATCATATTGTACTATTAGTATATGAAAAATTTAAATTTAGAAATACCTAATATCCCAGAAGACGAGATGACGGAGACTGTTAAGTTTTTATTTCAACAGCTTAGTCTTGCTATTGAAATAATCAATAATCAAGCAGTTGAGATACAGCAACTTAAAGATGAAATAGCAAGATTAAAGGGAAACCCACCTAAGCCAAATATTCGTCCAAGCAGATTAGAAAATTCATTAGATAAAAAATCTGTAACAGGCGGAAGCAAGCGTAAGAACAGTTCAAGAAAAAGAAGTAAAAATGTTAAAATAGATAAAACAGTAACAAGAAAAGTAACGAACAGACCCAAAGGAGCCAAGACTAAGGGGTATAGAGAATATACTGTACAAAATATATCTGTCAAAACGGAGAATATTTTGTACCGTCTAGAAAATATTCAATTACCAGATGGAAGTTTTGTAACAGCAAATTTACCAGATTCAGTTAAAGGACATTTTGGCATAGAATTGCAACAGTATATTCTCTATATGAGTTATGAAATGAACATAAGTCAGTCAAAAATTAAGACATTTTTAGAAATAATTGGCATCGATATTTCTGATGGCGAGGTAAATAATATACTAATCAAAGATAAAGAAAAGTTTCACGAAGAAAAGGAAAATATTTTAGAAGCAGGGCTTGAGACAGCTAATTTTCTTGTAACGGATGATACTGGAGCTCGCCATGGTGGTGATAATGGGTATGCTAATCATATTGGAAATGATTTTTTTGCTTATTTTAGCAGTTCGGATAGTAAAAGTAGGATTAATTTTTTAAAAATACTTAGAGGGAAGCATATTGACTATATTTTGAATGAAGCTTCCACGGATTACATTAAAAAATTGAAAATTTCTAATAAATTACGAAAAAGATTGAGTAATATAAGTTTTAAAACTTACAAAGACAAAGATGATTGGGATAGTTTTGTCAAGAAATTAGGTGACTCTACAAAAAAACAGATAAAAATTTTAACAGAAGCAGCACTTATTGGAAGTATTGTTGAACACGGATTTAATACAGACTTGGTAATATTAAGTGATGAAGCTGGTCAATTTAATGTGTTTCTGCATTCTCTATGTTGGATTCATGCTGAGAGAAAAATAAATAGAATAATCCCCATAAATGATCTTGAATCGGAGGTCATAAAAACTCTTGAAGGCGATATTTGGGAGTTTTACCAAAAACTTAAAGCGTACAAAAAAAATCCTAATGAAGCTCAATCTGAAAAATTATCAATGGAGTTTGATTGTATTATCAATAAAAAAAGTAATTTTGAGGCTGTTAACAAAGCTTTAGATAATCTCTATTCTATAAAAAAATATCTATTGCTGGTTCTTGAGCGACCTGAAATTCCTCTTAACAATAATATTAGTGAAAATGATATTAGAATTTATGTGACAAAAAGAAAAGTACTTGGTGGGACTAGAAGTGAAGACGGTAGAAAAAGTCGTGATACTTTTTTAAGTCTGACTAAGACATGTAAAAAGCTTGGTTTATCATTTATGGACTACCTACACGATAGACTTTCTTTAAATAATGAAATTCCCAGTTTAGATACCATCATTCGAAGACAAATTATATGTAGGGAAAACCCATAGGTTTTTGAGTAGTTACAGT
>JAMOPZ010000334.1 GCA_027064245.1 Campylobacterales bacterium | reverse complement strand
AAAGATTATCAATCTTGTAATAATTTAGCCTATATGTACCTCGAAGGCAAGACAGTAACACAAGATTTTTTAAAAGCAAAAGAATATTACAATCTAGCATGTAACGGAAGCTATACACCAGGATGTACAGGATTAGGAGTTCTGTATCTAGGCGGATTTATTGGTAAAATTGATTATATAAAATCAAAAAAATATTTTTCAAAAGCATGTGATAACAATGATGCATTTGCATGTACACAACTTGGGGAGCAATACCGTTTTGGTCAAGGTGTAGAACAAAATTATTTCAAGGCTAAATCACTATATAAAAAAGCTTGTGATGGAAATGATGCTGAAGGATGTATAGCACTTGCTGATTTATATAGGAATGGACAAGGAGTACGACAAGATTATAATAAAGCCGTGAAACTATATAAAGCACAATGTGATTTAAACAATAGTCAAGGATGTGCAACTTTAGGTATATTCTATTATATTAGTGGAACTAAAGTTGCAAAAACTAAAAAAGAGTTAATTACTCAATTTAGAAACCTGAATATGGCGATTATTTATTCTACAAAAGCTTGTGATTTAGGTCAGATGTCTAGTTGTACTTTTTTGGGTGTATTATATTCTGAAGGTATTGGTGCTAAAAAAAATAATTATAAAGCTAAAGAATTGTTTGGTAGAGCTTGCGACGGTCAAGATATTAAAGGATGTGAATTATATAAATCTTTAAATGAAGCTGGCTTCTAATTTATACTTGTAACAGTAGCTTTTGTGAAGAGCAAGTAAAGAGTGAAGTGAGCTGAGAGAGTGAATGAGGGCAGACCCGCTAGGGTCAACCGAGTGAATGATTGAGGTGAACTGAACGATGAGTGAGTGATGAACCAAAAGCTACTGTGTTTATATTGTACTAAAAATTGATTTTGTAGAATTTTCATCTTTCTCTTCTATTATTTCATCTATTGGCTCACTTACTAAGTTTGAACCAAGAGCAAAAATATCTCCTGCATCTCTATTAGTATTAATCATTTTCTTCAGCTTTGTATAATCATCCAAAGACACATTTTTAAGCCTATATGGCTTATTGTTTCCAGCTTTTCCACTACTATAAAAAAAGAAGCCTATTGTTCCATTGACCTGACCGATGTACTCTTCATAGATAATTTTAGATATATCTTCATGGGTCAATTCACTTGACGGAGAATTAGCAGAACTATCTTTTATTTTTGTTCTGATAATGTTATTTATAATATCAATTTCATTCATTTGAAACTCCTTTTAATTTTTAATATATTAATTTGAACCAACATAAATAAGATGTTGGCTTCATCTTTAAATCAAGTTATTTTCAACTTGAAATTAACTTGACTTCATCTCTTGTATTTGTAATTGGAATTACAGTTGAGATTTGTTTTGCTACTGTATTGAATTTGCAGTAGCTATTGCTATAGTCTATTGACTATATGTATAGAAGCACCATTCTCTGGCATAATGCCAGATAGACTTTTAGTTGTACCTACTGTACACATAGAGATAGATGATACACATAGTCGTTGCATAACATCTAAAGAATGTGCTACTTTTGTTCTAGCAAATACAGCATCCATTTTATCTTGGTAACTACCAATGTAAAAGCGTTTACTTTCTACTTTAATGGTTGCTATCCATCGTTTAGACCTTTGCTCTAAATGAACACCAGTGTATCCGCTTGTATTATTGCATCGTAATTTTTTATTAACATAAAAACAACT
>JAMOPZ010000333.1 GCA_027064245.1 Campylobacterales bacterium | reverse complement strand
GAGTGTATAATCTTTATGAATGAAAATATTATGCTCAATCACATATTTATCATAAATATGCTCGTTGTTTATAAAATACGGTTGATAGTAAAACAAGCTTTTCATATTTAATACTTCATAAATCATAATACCAATTTGTGGGTTAAATAGAATATGGAAATTATCATCTTTATTATAACCAATACCACTATTTAGCATTGCAAATATATTTATATCATTGAAGAATAAAAAGTCAACTCCTATACCACCATCTATTTTCAAGGTATCGTTATAGTTTTCATCTTTGGTGTACTCTTTTTTCACTGCCAATTCAAACTGATAAGATAAATCATTTGTTAAACTGCTGTATGGCATATAAGACTTCATGCCATAAAGTGTAAAATCTTGTAATTCAATATTTTTGTCATTGAGTAGAATTGATAAAGAAGCTATTTTTAGTTCACTCTCTCCAAAATATTCACGATTATAATCATTAAGCAGATGTGAAGCTGGTAAAAAGGACAGTTTGAGATATTTCTCTTTATTTAGATTTACATAGCCTAGGCTTAATTGTCTTTCACTCGGTATTTTATTGGGTGATTTGTATTTTGAAATATCAATAATTTTATTTTGTAATTGTTGAGTATTATTTACATCAATATTCGTATCTTCAAGCATTTTTGTTAACCAACTATTACTAGGATAGAGTTGTGCTTTTTTTATCAAATCATATTTATATAAATTATAAATACTTGACACTATCTAGTGGTGTTATCCATATTTTTTTATCGTTATAAACTGCAGGATTTGCAAGAGAGAGCATATTATAAATGACTGTTGAACAGTTATAGCTAGTAAAATAATACTTCATATCAATGCCTTTGAGTTCCCAAACATGGTAATATATAAGTTTTCTTCTATATTCACTTAAAGACAATTGGTATTCCCAAATATTACGATTTTCTTTTTTTGTATAATTTTCTTTTATCACACTATATGGTTGTAAGGCAAATAAGCCCTTCATTCCTGAGATAGTATTTTGATAGATTAAAGAAAGAGGGTTAGCACTCTCTATAACTGTATAAAATGTAATAGCATGATTTACTTTTAAATTTTTATCATTTTTACCACTAAATTTTAAAAATACATGCCCCATCATGCTTGATGGATTTTTTACATTTTCAGAAGCATAAATCAAAGAAACATTATCTGCTGGTGCTTTTTGCTTATATATTTGAAAATCTTGGCAATTTATTTTTGGAAACTCATTTTTTGATATATTGAGTTCATGTGTAATAAATAAAAATCTAGCAGGAAACTTACATTGTGTGTGTTCATTTATATTTTGATAATTATTTGGTAAATCATAAAAAGCTTTTATGGTAGCTATTAGTTCATTTTTCAATGAAGGATTTTTGCTTAGTAAAAACTTTTTATCAGTTACTTTAAAACCATTGTCATAGTGAAGAAGTGCTTTCCACTCATTTTTTTCATACAACTTTACTTTTGATGCAATTTTTACTGTATCCCTTTCTTGCGAATACAGTAAAATTGGTAAGATAAAAAGAAGAAGAAATCTTTTTATCATTTGAACTAGAACCACCACTAACACTTAAATAGTTCCACCATTCTTTGGAGAGACAGCTATGTTATTATAATGTCCCCCTTTGTCAAGACCACTTAAACCAACATTCTTATTTCACTTATTATGCTACTTCTGGTAACTTTTTATTTTCAAATCCTAAATTATTGATAAAAGTAT
>JAMOPZ010000332.1 GCA_027064245.1 Campylobacterales bacterium | reverse complement strand
TTTGAGTAATATCAGATGCTGTATTTTCTACTTGAGTGCAGGCTTGATTAGGATTTGTAGGACAAACTGCACTTAATCTAATACAATTATCTTTTGGAGGGTTTGGGTTTGTATAATCAAATCCACCTGGATTTAAAGTTTGCCATTGATAATCATAAATATTTGCATCTGTTGGGCAATAATAATTATAATAAGTATAAGGTTTAGAGCATTGCTCAGTTGATATTTTTGAATAACTATCTGGACAAGAAGTATCTTCATAACATTTTCTTGTTCCATCATCTATATATCCATCTGGACAATATCCAGGATTTACAGGAGTAGCCTTTTCAAAAGGAGGTTCTCCATTTGTTGTTAAAAAATCAACTGTAATATAATCATTAGCTACTATATGTCCTCCATCTCTAAAAAAGATAAAGAAATAATCCCCTGTAATATTTGTTAAATTATCTTCGCTTTTCCATTTTGTTGTAGTATCCATTTTACCTGTATTTGTAACTTTAAAATTTCCTGTTCCTATACCCTTAGCATCACTACAAACATTACCGTCATAATCAGTAGTAGTGTTTATTTGCCAACTAACATTACTAATTCCCCCATCAGCAATATTATAACCCATACAATCACAATCACTTCCCCAACAGCTTTGAATAATAGGAAAAACTACCCTACTCCAAACTAATTTACCATTATTTTTTATTTTTGCTCCAAAATGGTAATCATCTCCACCCCATTTAATTCTCATTTTTACAGGATAGCTAAGGTTTGCTTCTGTATATCTATAAAAAGAACCATTTTGTTTTTGTGTATATCTCCAAAAATCTACTTTATAAATAGTATCACTTTTATCTCTATCATCTATTAAACCATCATTATTAAGGTCTTTATAACATTTACCATTATATTTTATCTCTCCTGTTTTACATATAGTAGGAGTATATAATGTTACATTAGTTTCTACAGAATAACCATCTTGTTTATCTAAATATCCAAACTCACATTTTTGTTGAAATTCTTCAATAGGACAATTTTCGTGATTAAAACTATCACTTATACATTGAGTTTTTTCTGATTGAATTCTTAAATCATAAATTAAACTATTTGAATCTTTTTCATATTTCGGAGGTAGGTTTATTGTAGAAAAAGGAATTTCTACATATTTTTGTGCTTTATGAGAACCTAAATCTACAATTCCATCTGTTTTTTCTAATAAAGGATTAGCTCCAAATAATAAAAAAGGGATTAACAATAAAAACATTTTCATACTATACTCCTATTTCTTATCATCTAAAAACATAAATATAAATGTTTTTTTACCCTCTTCTTGAGGTGTTGGATTAAATACACCATTTACACTAAAATTACCAGGCTTTCCATAAATATAGATTTTTACATTATTATCAAGCATTCCATCTCCATTTATTTTTTTAGTGTAATTATGTGGGTGTTCTGAATCAAAAATTAAATTTTTGTCATTTATTTGATTTATTATCTGTTTATAAGTTAAAGGTTTTTTAGAATAGATTCCATATAATTTATATTTTAATAAACTTGACTTATAAGTGTTGTCTTCATCTCCTGTATAAATTTTTTCTAAATTATTACCATCCTTTTCTTGAGAATGAATTTTTACACCTGGAATAGAATCTATTGTAGAATATACTGAATCAAAAACATTAAATTCTTCATATAGATTATCAGGATTAAACTTTTTCTTTTTAAAATAAGGAGCTTTGTCATT
>JAMOPZ010000331.1 GCA_027064245.1 Campylobacterales bacterium | reverse complement strand
ATGTGATTATTTACCTTGTTATAAACCACAATGTAAAAATAGTGAATTTTGTATGGATATGTTTGATATTAAGGAGATAATAAAGAATATAAAGGAAATTGATGAAATTAAATCTTGATAGTCATAAACTTTATTATCATTATGATAGAGTATGTGAATTTTTAGAAAAAGGGGATACTTATCCTATTTATATGGAAGTAAGTCCAGTTGGGAGTTGTAATCATAGATGTGTATTTTGTGCTTATGATTACATAGGATATCCAAATAGAAAATTAGATACAAATAGATTTTTTAAATTTATAGATGAGGTTAGTGAGGCTGGGTTAAAAAGTATGCTTTATGCTGGAGAGGGTGAGCCTCTTATGCATCCAAATATTGCAGAATTTATCACTTATACAAAACAAAAAGGGATAGATGTAGGATTATTTACTAATGGAGAACTTTTTGATAAAAAATTAAATGATGAGGTATTAGATAGTTTAACATTTATTAGATTTAGTATAAATGCAGGAGATGAAGAAAGTTATAATTTAATACATAAAAAAAATGTATTTAATAAAGTTATAGAAAATGTAAAATATTGTGCTAAATTAAAAAAAGATAAAAATCTTAATGTTACAATAGGTGTTCAATTTGTGCTTTTGCCAGAAAATATTAATTCTATTAAAAATTTAATTTTTTTATTAAGAGATAGTGTGGATTATATTTCTATTAAACCTTTTGTTTTACAAAATGAAGCACAAGGATATAGACATAATGGATTTGATATTGATTTAAAACCTTTTTTTGAAGAGTTAGAGAGTTATTCTACAAATAATTGTAATGTAATAGCAAGAGTAAATGCTTTTGAAAATTATGGAAAAAGAGAATATAAGCATTGTTATGGATGTAATTTTATTACTACTTTAAATAGTGCAGGAGATATAGCAAGTTGTCTTCCTTACTGGGATAAAGAAGAATTTGTATATGGAAATATAAATAAAAACTCATTCAAAGAGATATGGCATTCTGAAAAAAGAAAAAAAATAAAAGATTATTTAGAAAATAGATTAGATGTTCAAACTTGTCCTCCAAATTGTCGCCCTAATGCTATTAATCAATTCTTATATGAATTAAAACATCCTAAAATTAATCATATAAATTTTATATAAGGAAAAATAATGATAAAAAATGTAAGGAAAAATATTTTACATATTGCGAATTTATCTAAATCTCCTCATGTAGGCTCAGCTCTTAGTTGTACTGATATTTTAAAAGTATTATATTTTGATGTATTAAATTTAGAAGATTATGAAAATAGAGATATTTTTATTTTAAGCAAAGCTCATTCAGCTATGGCTTTATATGCTACTTTATATGAAAAAGGGTTTTTATCAAAAACTGAACTTGAAGGATATTATCAAAATGAAGGAACTCTTCCTGCTCATACAGATAAAGAAACAAATCCTTATATAGAGATTAGTGCTGGTAGTTTAGGGCATGGACTTCCTATTGCAATAGGAATAGCTTATGAACTAAAACTTAAAAAAAGCAAAAGAAAAGTATATGTTTTAATGGGTGATGGAGAAAGTCAAGAAGGAAGTGTGTGGGAAGCTGCTATGATAGCACCCAAACTTGGGCTTGATAATTTAGTAGTAATTATTGATAGAAATAATCTTCAAGGATACGGTAGGGCTGATGAACTGTTAAGTTATGAACCTATTGATAAAAAGTTTAAAGCTTTTAATTGGGATGTGGAGAGAATA
>JAMOPZ010000330.1 GCA_027064245.1 Campylobacterales bacterium | reverse complement strand
AAAAATAAAGACTATGCAATAAAATTTGAATACCAAGGTTGTTCAAAAATAGGTATTTGCTACTCCCCTATGGATATAATTTATAGTTCAAATCCAACTTTAAAACCAAAAGCACAAGAGAAAAAACAAAGTTTATTTAAAAAACCACAGTTGAAACTAGAATCAAAACCAGAATCAAAGAGTGATCTAAAACCAGTTATTGTAAATGAAACAGATAGTATTACTCAAACTTTACAAAGTGGAAGTATTTGGTTGGTTCTTATTACATTTTTTGGATTTGGACTTTTATTAGCACTTACCCCTTGTATCTTTCCTATGATTCCTATTTTATCAAGTATTATAGTTCAACATTCAAATAAAGATGGTGGAAAAATGTCTGCATCGCGTGGATTTATGTTATCTTTGATTTATGTACTTTCCATGAGTATTGC
Source organism: Campylobacterales bacterium (assembly GCA_027064245.1). Taxonomy (GTDB): domain Bacteria; phylum Campylobacterota; class Campylobacteria; order Campylobacterales; family Arcobacteraceae; genus JAIOSF01. The sequence goes on along the minus strand of JAMOPZ010000330.1, from coordinate 1,317 downwards.
ATATACAGTTGCAGGTGTATTAGCAGGGTTATTTGGAGCAAATATTCAGGCAATGCTTCAAAACAGTTATGTAATAATTGGATTTAGTGCGATTTTTGTAGCCCTTGCATTTTCAATGTTTGGTTATTTTGAATTAGCACTTCCAACCTCTTGGCAAACTGCTTTAAATAAAAAAAGTGATAATAGTAGTAAAAGTGGTGGTATTATAGGTATTGCTATTATGGGGTTTTTATCTGCACTTATTGTTGGTCCTTGCGTTGCTCCACCTTTAGCTGGAGCTTTAGTATATATTGGACAAACAGGTGATGCTATTCTAGGTGGTTTAGCTTTATTTATTATGAGCTTAGGTATGGGTGTACCTCTTTTAGCTATTGGAATTGGAGCAGGTAAATATATGCCAAAACCAGGTGGATGGATGATGGTTGTATCTAAAGTATTTGGTGTAGTTATGTTGGGTGTTGCTATTTGGATGCTAGATAGAATAGTACCATCAATTGTTACAATTATCTTAGCAGTATTATTACTTCTTGGAAGTGCATATTATCTTGTAAAAAATGGTAATAATTTTGGAAAAATAGTAGCTTTAATTTTAGTGATAATTTCTATAATATTTATAAAAATAAGTTTTGATGATGCAAATGGTAAAAAATTACCTTTTGAATATATAAAAACAGTTAAAGAGCTAGAAAATATAGTAGTTGCTTCAAATAAGCCTATTATGATTGATTTTTGGGCAACTTGGTGTGTAAGTTGTGTGGAGTTTGATAAGATAACATTTAAAGATAAAAAGGTTTTAGAAGAGTTATCTAAATATACTTTACTAAAAGTAGATGTTACAAAAAATAGTAAAGATGATAAAGAGTTGATGAAAAAATTTAATCTTTTTGGACCACCAGCGATGATTTTTTATAAAAATGGTAAAGAGCAAAAATCAAAAAGAGTAATTGGATTTAAAGATCCAAAGCAATTTTTAAAAATAATTAAGCAGAATCAATAAAATGGAACTTTTATATTATATTCAAAGAGGCGGTATTATAGTATATGTTTTAATAGCTATGAATATTATAGGTTTTACAATAATGTGTTGGAAAAGTTTTGTTTTTTTAGGGTTAAATAAAAGAATTAATAAAATATCTCAAGAGATAGTTCAAGAGTTAAATTTAACTAAAACTTTTGAGATAGCACAGATACAATCATCTGTATCTTTAAAAGTTAAACAACTTGAATCTGGACTAGATACTGTAAAGATAATTGCAACTTTAGCACCTCTTATTGGACTTTTAGGAACTGTTATTGGCATATTAAACTCTTTTGATT
>JAMOPZ010000329.1 GCA_027064245.1 Campylobacterales bacterium | reverse complement strand
TGTTAACATTTTTTAGTCGTCTCTTTTTGTTTTAGTGGTTTAAAACTATAGAACGACTTCTCTTTTAATCTCCTTATCCCACTTTTTTTATCGAACTCAGGTTAATAAGATTTCCATTATTATCCCGTCTTAAAACCTCTCTAAGAATTCCTTTTTCAAAAACATAATTGCATTCTTTGTCATAATAAATTTCTGAAAAGAAATTACCATATAATAATTAAAATTATTATCCTATACTTTATTCATTTTAAGATATTATTCTTTTTTACTTTTTCTAAAGGATTGTTTTGAATAATAAAGACCTATTTGTACATAAATCAAAAAGTTGGGATTTTAAAAGTAGGCGTGTTAATAGTGCCAAAGCTATAGCTAGAACTATTTCAGAAAATATCAGACTAGATAGAAGTATGCACATTATGGATTTTGGAGCTGGTACAGGATTGCTTAGTTACTTTTTATCTGATAAGGTAGCAAAAATAACTGCTATTGATACCTCTACTTCGATGCTAAAGGTTTTTAAAGAGAAATCTTCCCTTTTTAAATGTCCTACTGAAATTTTAAACTTAGATTTAACTAAAGATTTTAAATCTAATCTGCTATTTGATAGTATCATATCTTCAATGACTATTCATCATATTAAAGATATTGAGGATATGTTAAAAAAGATGTATAATATGTTACCTAATGGAGGATTTATAGCCTTAGCTGACCTTGATAGTGAAGATGGTTCTTTTCATAGTGATAATGAGGGAGTCTTTCATTTTGGCTTTAATAGAGATAAACTTAAAGATATTGCTCAAAAAGTTGGCTTTAAAATGATTAAATTTGAAACAGCTAATATAATTAAAAAACCTCACAAGGATTTTTCTGTCTTTTTAATGAGTGGTGTTAAATAATCTTTGTATAATATTTACATATATATTATATAAAGGGAAATTATGAAAAAAATTCATTTTGATGGGTACAAAAAGTTTAAGAAGGTCTATTTTAAAGATAATGAAAAACTTTTTGATGAGTTGGCAGAGGGGCAAAGTCCTCATACAATGATTATTACATGTAGTGATAGTCGTGTATCTCCTGTAAAAATTTTATCAGCAACACCAGGGGAGCTTTTTATAGCAAGAAATATAGGAAATATTGTACCACCTTATGAGGTAACAAAAGGTGCAACACAATCAGCTATTGAGTATGCTGTTAATGCTCTAAAAGTTCCTAACTTAGTTATTTTAGGTCATAGTTCTTGTGGAGCTTGTGCTCATCTATATCATGAGAAAACAGAAGAGGAGGAGCATGTAGAATTAAGTCATGTAGATGACTGGTTAACCTTAGCTTATCCTGCAAAACATAATGCTATGTTAGAGTGTTTAAATAATCCAGAAAAAAATCGTGCTGAAATTACTGAAAAAAATAATATTCAATTATCAATTCAAAGATTAATGAGCTACCCTTATATTGTGGAGGCTTTAGAAAATAAAACTTTAGAGATACATGGTTGGTGGTATAATATTGGTACAGGTGATTTAGAAGTTTATGATTATGGAAGTAGATGTTTTAAAAAAGTTGATGAATAAATTTATAAGAACCGATAAATTCGGTTCTTATAAGTACCACGGTAATTCAAAATCACATTCCCTTTAAGGAAAATAAATCAAAAGCCCCCCAAGCAAATAATTTACGAACTTGTGTTTTGTTTGAAATTTTATTAATATTTAGTAAATTGATAGCCAAACTTCTAAGTAAAGAGGTAAC
>JAMOPZ010000328.1 GCA_027064245.1 Campylobacterales bacterium | reverse complement strand
TGGAAATGTATTTTAGAGGCTGAGTTGATACGCTTTTGGTATATTATATGAAAGAACCATTGAAAATGGATTATCTTTGGGCAGGACTTTGTCTTGTTGGTGCAGTTTATTTTATATTTAGGAGTAAAATTGCATAATAAATTAGAGAAGTAAAGAATATTTTGATAAAATAAATTTATAAAAGATTTAAAGGATTAGAAAATTGTTTGGTTATGCTTATGATGAATTTGATTATATACCAATTGTAAATGGTAAATATAAATTTTTGCATCTTAATAGTTTAAGAAATATTTGTAATAAAATGACTATACCATTTGGCTTAAATGATACTAAAAATAATTTAGTATATATAAAGATACCTCAAGCTTTAGATAATAAGAATTTTTTAAGACAATTTTATAATAGATTAAATGAAAAAGAGCAAAATATTTTTCAATATATTTTATATTATGAATATAATGATTTAAAAGTTGATGTAAAACAAAAATTTAAGTTTAATATTGAATTAAATAATAATAAAAAGATTATTCAATATGTATGGTGGCTTGAGCTATTTATATATAATGGAATTTTTGATGAATATTTTAAAAATATATTTATACAATTTATCCCAGATCCAAATCCAAAGAGGTTAAGGGTTAAATTACTACAAAGTGTAGAAGATATTTCTAAAATAAAAATAGAAAAATTTACAAAAAATAGAGAAAAAATATCTCAAAATTTATCAGTAGAAAAATATACAGATTTTATCTTTGCAACAAGGTTGATTTATGAACTAGCAAATAGTAACAAAATACAAATTATACAAAATGGATCTTTAGCTAAAAGAACTAAAAAAATTTTAGATGAAGTATTTGATTTTAATTATATAAAATTATTAATTTTATTATCAAATTTTAATTATTTATCAAATAATAAGTATATGTTACCAACTTCAAGATTTAAAAAAATTATAAATCTTGATGATGGAGAATATTTAAAGTCTATTGTAAACAGATTTATCACTTTTGATATACCTTATGAATATAAATATTTAGATATATCAACCTCTCCACATAAAGATAAATTTATAATAAAATTTCGTAAAGATATTTTAAATATCATAAGAAAACAAGATGTAAATAGATGGATAAATATAGATTATATAGTATCTCAAATAAAACTTGATAAAACTACTTTAAAAAATGTAACAAATGGTTATAGATATGCTTATAATGCAAATGGAGTATATAATAGTATCTTATATTTAGAGTCAATGGTAAGATATATGATAAAATCATTTATAAGATTTATGTATGAGTTAAATGTATGTGAAATTGCAGTAACACCTAAAAAGAGTTATACTATAAAAGATCTATCTTTGATTACATTTAAATATGAGGATATTATATCTAAAATTGAGTATTTTAAGCTAACATCTATTGGAAAATTTACTTTTGATATAGAAAAAAAGTTCAAAAGTTCAAATGATTATCAATTGATTTTAAATCAATATACACTAGATATTGTAGTAGAGAACTATTCAGCTATATCAGATATGTTTTTAAAGAATATTGCTATAAAAATAGATGAAAAAAAATATAAAACAAATATTAGTGTTTTTATGAAAAATATAAATACAAAACAAGAATACGAAACTATAAAAAATAATTTTTTAAATAGATGTGAAACTATACCACAAAATTGGAGATCTTTTTTTGAAACTATTGATCAAAGAGTAGAGTTTGCTTTGATTGTAAATTCTAGTGTTATTTTGGTGAAATTAAAGCAAGATAAAGATATATTAAAAATCATAAGTTCTAATACTAAACTACAAAATAAAATTATAAAAGCAGATAATTTACATATGGTAATATTACAACAAGATTTAGTATATGTTAAAAAAGTTTTTAAAGAGTATGGTATAATTCTTTAAAGTTTTAATAAAAATTATTTTAAAATTTACTTTTACTACTTGGATTTAGTTTTAATAGTATTAAGTCTGCTAAAATATTTCCAAGCAGTGTTAAAAATGCTCCAATAATAAGTATACCCATAATTACAGGATAATCATGACTTAAAGCAGAATGAAAAAATAATAATCCCATACCATCTATTGCAAAAATTGTCTCTAAAATTACACTTCCTCCAATAATACCTGGTAAAGACAATCCTAAAAGTGTAATAATAGGTGGATATAGATTTGGTAAAATATAATATCTTAATATTTTTTTATTGTCTAATCCTCTAGCTTTTGCCCAAAATATATAATCACTTTTTAAAATCTCAATAGTTAAAGATCTTACATATAATGTAAGGCTACCAATACCACCAAAGATAATGATAAAAATAGGTAATATTAGATGCCATAATGTATCTGTATAATAATCTAAACTATCAGGTTTTATCCCATTGCTATGAACTCCTGAAATAGGTAAAATATCAAATGTAATACTAAAAATTAATACACCCATAAGGGCTATATAAAATGATGGTAAAGAGAAACTTAAAAGTGATATTTGAGATACTATTTTATCTATGGTTTTATTTTGATTAAAAGCAGCCTTAATACCCATATAAAGTGAAATTATAAATATAAAAAATATACTAATGCTATTTAATACTAAAGTTATAGGGATTCTACTTAAAATCTCATCTTTTACAAAACCTCCACTACTAAAAGAGATACCAAAATCAAGTACTAAAATATTTTTTATCCAAGAAAAAAATTGTATATATAAAGGTTTGTCAAGACCATAAATCTCTTTTAGATGTTTTAGTGATTCTTGGGTTATATTTGGATTAAGGTCTCCTGATGCAAAAAAACTATTTGGTGCAAGATTTATAGCTATAAATGAGATCAAAGCTATAATAAATAGCATAAAAAAAAGATATAGTATTTTTTTTAATATTAGTTTCATTTTAATTTATTTACTACTACTGCTATTGCAAAACCACCATCGTGAGTAATACTAAGATATGATTTTTTAATATTATATTTTTTTCGTATTTTTTTACTGTATTTTATTTTTGGTGCATTTTGTTTTGTTTTTGATATTTTTATATCCAAAAAACTACATTTTTTTCCAATACCTGTACCTATAGCTTTACTAGCTGCCTCTTTTGCTGCCCAAAAACCTGCTATTGTAGCACTTGTTTTAGCTATATTGATCTCTGAAGAGCTTAAAAATTTATTTAGATACTTTGTATTATATTTTTCTAAAAGTTTCTCTATACGGGCTATTACTGTTATATCTATACCTATCAAATATCTTCTCCATATTTATATATATATCTCTCTTGCATTGTAACATTACCCAAAAGTCCACCTTGATGGATATAGATATATGTTGTAGTAGGTTTGTAGTTATATTTTAGATATTTTAAAAATACTTGCCAACCTATAGGATCGTATAAAAGATCAAACTCTATATTGGTGTTTTTTTTTATATTTTGCCATATCTTATAATTTTGTTTATAGAGTTTTCCAAAATGAAATTTTTTTTCTGGTTTGAGTATAGTAGGGTGATATTGTATATTATGTTCTAGTATATAAAACTGTTTTTTTAAATACTCTTTATCTCCTACACAAGGTGTTGTGATCACTTTATGATCTAAATATTTTTGTAAAAATAAAGCAGTAGTACCTGTACCAGATGGTAAAAAAACTTCTAATTTTTTTATATTATTTTGTTGTACATATTGTTTTAATTCATCTGCTAATATTTTTATACCATATGCTGCTTCTTGTATGGCACCACCCTCATCTATAAATAGTTGATCTTTTTGTAATATTAATTTTGTAAGGTCAAAGTTCTCATCTACAATTAGTTGCATACCATTTGCTAATGCTTCTTTATAATTACCATTTGGATATTTTTGTAATTGTGAAGATATATGATAGGTGTAGTATATAAAATTCCACCCTTTAAGTTTTGCTAAAACAGATAAGCTATACATAGCATTAGATTGATTTGAACCATAGCTTATAATTGTATTTATATGTGGAAAATCATTTTTAAAAAAATAATAAAATTTTCTAGCTTTATTACCTGAAAAATCTTTATTTAATAGATCGTCTCTTTTTATTAAAATAGGAAAGTTATCTATAGTAACTTTAGTAATTATAGAATTTACTATATCTATCACAATAAAACACCATTTTTCATATAATAAATAACTACATAACTACTTACAACTATAATATAAGCAGCATTAAATATTAAAGATAATATATATTTTTTATCTCTTTGCTTATTATCTGATATAAATCCTACAAGAAGTCCATAAAATGTCCCTAAAAAAAGTAAAATATAAAGTAGATACCCAATATAGTAATAGTCTTTTTGTAAAAAACAAAAAGGGCAATGATGTGTTGGTAATTCGTATATATATGTACCAAAAAATATTATTAAAGAGATGATTGATATAATAATAAAAAATAGATTTAAAAAAGAAAATATATATTTATGACTAAATAAATAAGAAAAAATCATACCTACAAAGCTACCATAAAATAATATTAATAATACAGATCTATTGATCTCAAAAATAGATGATATATATGAAGATGAAGAGGCACTTGAATATAATGTACCACAACAACTTACCATTTTATTTGGATTTAGAGAATTAAACATTAAAAACTCTACAATAATCTCAGCAATAAAAAGAAAAAAGATAACACTAAAAAAGCCAAATTTTATCTTAGTATATGGTAATGTTTCTTTTTTTATATCAAGATAGTGTAAAACTAACCAAAATCCAAATACATATATATTTAAAATCTTCAATATAAAAAGATATACACCATAATTAGTAGCATTTACAACTCCAGCTGCACACATAGCTCCTGTTAATACTCCTGAAATCTTATCTAAAGTAAAGATAAAAAATAAAAATAAAGGTAGTTTTAATGCAAATATATATTTTATAATAGTAGCTGTTAAAAAACTTTGTTTTTCTAGAGTGTATTGTAGTTTTGTTGTTGCTTTTATATCCCATTGTAAAAATATTTTTACACTTAAAATAAAAGCAACTAAAGAAAATACAACAAATATAATATCTAAAAGAAGTATAGCTAAAACTTCAGGAGAAAGTAACATTACTGTAAATTTCCTCTATCTATACATACTGTTTGATCTACAAAATCAAGATTAAAAAAAAGTGGATCATGTGTTGCTACTATGATTGTTTTGTTGGTTTCTTTTAACTCTTTTAAAATTTGTATAAAATCACGCGATAGTTTTTCATCTAAATTTGCAGTTGGTTCATCGGCTATTATTATTTTTGGGTTATTTACATGTGCTCTTGCTATTGCTACTCGTTGTTGCTCTCCACCTGAAAGGTTTCTTACAATAGCATCTTTTTTATGTAATATTTGAAATTTATCCATTACTAAATTTAATTTCTCTTCTACCTCTTTTTCATCTAAATTAGAAGGTACTAAAGGTAGTAAAATATTTTCTTGTACACTTAAAGTTGGAATAAGATTATATTTTTGAAAAATAAACCCTATATTGTCTCTTCTATATAGTGCTGCAAAATTATCTGGAAGTTTTGATATTTGTTTGTTATCTACTATTACTTGTCCACTTGTAGGTTTACTAAGAGCAGCTATAAGTGAAAGAATTGTACTTTTCCCACTACCGCTTGAACCTTTTAAAACTACTAATTGACCCTCTTTAAACTCTAAATTTATATTATTTAAAGCTGTTACAGTATTATTTTTATTTATGGTATATTTTTTTATTATATTTTCTAATCGTATCATCTTATTACCTCGTCAGCTTCTAGTGTTGCTATTCTCCAAGCAGGTATAATAGTAGCTGCTATATATATAGGGACACTTAAGAAAAATACTAAAAATAGTGTTTGAAAATCAAATACAAAAGGTAATTCAAAAGTAGTTTTTAATTTTGAATACCCAATAAAAATATTTTCTAAAAGTGGTGCTTGAAAGATATATACAAAAATAAATGCTAAAATTATACCAAATAGATATGCCAAAACAGAGATAATAAAACTTTCATAAAACTTCTCTTTTAATACATCATCTATTGTCCATCCTATAGCTTTTAAGATACCTATCTCTTTTTTCTCTTGAGCACTTAAACCACTTGATTTATCATATATTACCATAAAAAATGTAAATAATGCTACTATAAATATAGCTAAAAATACTCCACTTTTATAATCAAAAATATTAGCATAGCTAACTTTTAGATCTTCATTTGTTATGATTCGTGTATCTGGATATAAAAGTTTTATTTTTTGAACAATTGTTGGAATCTCTTTTGGATTTGCTACTTTTACAACTATATCTGTAGCCATATTTTCATCTATACCAAAAAGATCTCTTGCATCATCTTTTGATAATATTATCATATCATTTGACTCTAACTCAGTATCACTATGAAATACACCACCTATATACAATCTTTTAAAACTACCATTTGGTTTAATAAAATTAAAATATTTATCATAATAACTTTTTGTCATTACATCTTTTACGCCAGTTCCTACTATCATAGAAGAGTTTTGTTCTAAAGAGGTTAAATCATATCTTTTTATTATGGAATTAAATGTTTTTTTATATTGATTTTCATATTGATCAAGACCAACAACAGTAAAATTTACACCACCATTTACAAAATAGTAATATCCCCATACTCTTGCCATAGCATCACTTACACCTGAAATTTCAAGTATATTATCTACTGCATCAATATCTATATCATATGCTTTTCCAGCTTTTATTTTTTGTACTATAATTTGAGGTAGTGAATCTACTGTAGT
>JAMOPZ010000327.1 GCA_027064245.1 Campylobacterales bacterium | reverse complement strand
GGCTATATATGCTAAATAATATTCAAGACCTAACCCATATACCAGAAGTATTTAAAGATGATAAACTACTAAACCAAGCATTCGATATGGCAGAGTTTTTAGCATTACCAAAAGAGAAACAATTTGCTTATCAGCACGATTTAAAAACAAGACTAGATTATAAAAATGTTATGGATTATGCTAAGGAAATGGCTAAAGAAGAGGGCTTAAAAGAGGGAAAAGAGGAAGGTTTAAAAGAGGGAGAAAGAAAAAAACAGCTAGAGATTGCTAAAAATTTACTAGATGTTTTAGAGGATGAGACTATCTCTTTAAAAACAGGACTAGATATAAAAGATATAAAGAGTTTAAGAGATAAATAGATGAGAAAAGGGATGACACTTATTGAGTTAATTTTATCTATGGTTATTATTGCTATTGTATTTAGCATTGTACCTAAGATTATTTTTGCTTCCAACAAATCTATGGAATTATCTATGAAAGAGGATGCTTTATATAATGCTTATTCACTTATGGGTTCTGTAATTAAATTAAATTGGGATGAAAACACAAGTAAAAATGGCAATATTGTAGATACAAGTGTAAATACCTGTAATGACTATAGAATCGGTGGATTTGTTGGTTCAAGAAACTGTATAGATGATGATAATACTTCATCTACAATAGGGCAAGATACTGGTAACGATGATTATAATGATGTTGATGATTATGATGGTAGCACTACTGATGTCAATAAATCTACAAATGTAAATATATACGATATAAACATAACCGTAAACTATGTCGATGAAAACTACACTAAACATAGTAAAACAACTTCACAAGAACTAAAAGAGATAAATACAACTGTCTTTCCAGGAAGTGATAACAAAAAAATGAAAGGGTTTAAAGCTAGTTTTTTCTACCACTCAGCAAATTTAGGACATATACAAATTAAACATAGAGAATGGGTTCAGTAATGAAAAAGAATGCTTTTACACTTTTAGAAATAATCTTTGTTATTGTTATATCTGCTATTTTATCCATAGGTGCTTTTAAAGCTATGGAGATGCTTTACTTAAGAAGTGCAAAAGCAAAAGCTATTACAGATATGACTCTCCGTTCACAAATAGTCTTAGACCAAATTAGTATTTTTTTATATGACAGAATACCTAATAGTGTTATAGGCTATAAACCATCAGACAATAGTTGTGAAGCTATAACAGAGTTGGTATCTTCAAAACCTGTTTTAGAATGGTTAGCAACAATGGATGATAATTTAACAAATAGAGAATATGATGGCTTTATAGATATGGGGCTTAGTGATAACAATAGTAGTGGAGATGGTTATTGGCTATCTGCTTCTAATATTAACAAAACTATTGATGACAACGATAAACTGAATTTAATTTTTGCTGGTTCATTTGATGAAGGGTCAACGAGCATAAAAGCATGTGAAGGTGCTTTTGGTTGGCATAAAAATGATAGTAACTTATCATTTGATATAAAAATAGATGATGATAATAATATAACACTAACTGATGAAAATGATTCTCAACCTAAATATATTTATGAAAAATACTACCTAACAAAAACTGCTTATGCTGTGGCTCGTGGAGAAGATTTAAATAAAACTAACTTAGAAAAATGTAACAATAATAGCTACATATTTCCAAATGATATTAATTTTACAAATACACTATTTCTTTTTTACAATTATAAACCATATAGCAATAATGAAACTTTTTGTGGAGACAATAGTAGCGGTGGGACACAAAAAGGAGATGTTAGTATATTAGCAACTGATGTTACTGCATTTGAAGCTATATATGTAAATGAAACAATTAGAATTAACCTTGATATGAACCGTTCAATTCGTGGTTCAACTGCTGTTCATATATCTAAACAAAAGGTGATATTTTAATGAGAAAAGCCATTGGATTAATGCAAGCTATTATGATGATTCTTATTGTAAGTGGAATGATGTTAATTGTTTTAAAATATGCTTCTATATCATCTAAACATACTCAAAATAGTTATATAAGAGAGCAAACAGAACTTTACTTAACAAGTATAGTAGAACAAACTCTTTTAAAAATATCTTTTCATGATAGAAATGCTAGTGGTTGTTTAAAAAGCTATAAACCAGATAAAAATATAACTAAAAGAGGTATAACATATAGTGCTGATGTAAATATAACAAAATACTATATGCAAAAAGATAGCAATGATTATGATAAGACTAAATGTAATGGTGTGGTTTTTGAGATAGGAGATGGTAAAGACAGTAGCCACGGAATGATTTTACTAGAAGTAGAGGTAAAAGCAACAAGAGATTCAGACAATAGAATCATAAGTCGAATCATAAGAAGGACACTACAACAACCATGAAAGCATTTACACTCATAGAACTTATCTTTGTAATTTTACTTATTGGGATTATGGCGAAATTAGGCTTTTCAGCTTTTAAACCAAAATATCTTATTAATGATGTTAATTTTATACAAATGAAAATAAAAGAAGCCCAATTTTTAGGAACAGGATTCGAACATTTAAATTTTGATGGAACAGTTATAAGTGGATATAATGATATTGGATGTATAAGAATCGAAAAAAAGTCTTTAGAAGAAAATGCTACATCACCTAAAAATATCTCTTATAAACTTCATGTAAATATAAATCCAAGTGATACAACTATATGCTTTGATTCAAAAGGTAGACCACATAAAGACAACTTTAATGGTAAATTATTGACCCAACAGATTCTATTTAATTTTAAATATTCAAATAAAGAAAGAAATATCACTATTGAACCTATTACAGGATATGCTATAATATCTTATTAAATAGTCACAACTAAAAACCCTAAAGATAAAATATTTTTAGCCGATATAAAAAAACTTAATATAAACTAATGAGATGACAGATGATTACAGATAAAATTCTTTTTATTATTGATGAAAACAGACAATTTCTTTTTGATGGAAAAGAGTTTACAAAAACACCATCTAAAAAATTAAAAGAATATTATAGTGCTTCTACCATACCATCATCTATGATTCGTACTCATGGGTTTAAAATGTTAAAAAATACTTCTGCTGAAAAACTAGAAATTCAAGCAGAGATGAGAATGTATGAAGAAGCTGGTTTAAACTCTGAAACTGACTTTAAAATAACATCTTTAACTATCCCATTAGAAAATGATGAAAATGATTATATAGAATCTTATGCCACTGAAATATCTATTTTAGAAGAAAAATTTCAAAATATTGCTAAAATAAATAACCATATAGATGCTATATTTCCAGCTTCTTTAAGCTACATATCTTTATATAATTTTGAATTAATAGATAAAAAGAATGACCTTTTCATCCACTTTGGAGATGATGATTCTTATGCTGTTATCTTTAAAAATGGTCAATACATTGCCACTAGAACAATTCCTTCACTAAATGAATTAGCAACAAAACTAGGTATGGAACTTGAAGTATTGAAAAATACTTTAATAACTAAAGGTGTGGATTCTGAACTTTATGAAGATAGCGAATTTTTACAAATGAGTGATGTTCAAGAAGAATTTTCTAAAATTATAGAAAGAATTTCCCATGCTGTTGGACATAAAAGAGGTGTTTTTAAACTAGAGCATATAGATAGAATCTTCTTAGATTTTGAGGCTCAAGATATACCTAAACTTTTATCACTATTTAATTCTTATGGATACGAAGATTCTATAAAACAAACATTAAATATTTTTGATAATATTGATATAGGGATGAAACATTTTGCTCTAAATGCTTTATATGCTCTTGGAGTAGCTCAAGAGAAATACCTTATAGCCAATCAAACTATTTATGAAAGAAAACCTATATTTATTAAAACTCATAGTGGTCAATTTACTATGGTTTTACTTTTATCTTTACTTATAGCTAGTGTGTACCCTATCTATGCTATTTTAGAATTAGATAAATTAGAGATAAAGAAAAATGATTTAGAATCACAAGTCACTAAACTAGAACATATTACTAAAAAGTTACAAATAAATCTAAAAAAACAAAGAGGTGCTAGAGATAAACTTAAAAATGATAAATCTAAAATAATTACTAAATTAGATGGATATAATCAAATGTTAACTACACTAGAAAATTTCAATCAAGAAACTATAAATAGACAAAAAATGATGAAAGATGTAAATAGTATAATGAAAAAGTACTCTCTATCATCTAAAAATATGCATTTTAGTGATGCTAAAATGATAACTATACAAATTATTACAAAATATGATGCTAGAGATGATATTGCTATGTTTATAAAAGAGTTACTAGCTAAAGGTTACTCAAAAGTTCAAACAGCAAAAGTTGAAAGAAATGAAAACTATTATGAAAGTTTTGTGGAGATTGAGCTATGAATGAACAACTTGAACAATTAGAATTTCAATTAGAAGAGATGACTATGGTAAAAAGAATAGGTGTTTATCTTTTTCTTATAGTGGCATTAAGTTTTGCGAGTTGGAATTTTTTTGGTGAAGATTTAGACTTAGAGATAGATTCTAAAATTGAAGAGATTCAGACATTAGATAAAAAACTACAAAAAAATAGTATAAAATCTTTAGAAAGAAATATAAAAAAAGCTAAAAAAGAGATTTTAGTTTTAGAAGAATCTTTAAGTGAAGCTAGATACCAAGACCAATATATAAGAAGTAAATTAGAATCTATGGACTTTATATTTTGTAATCAAATTGGTATAGCAACTGTACTAGATAAAGTACTAAAAAGTTCTCTAAACTATGGTATAAATATTAGTCTTATAGAATCAGAAAAAGAGCATATAGATTTTAATATTCATGTTGTAGAGAAAGAAAAAATCTCCATAAAAGGGACAGGTTCATTTAAAAGTATTATGAGTCTAATCCAATACATAGATAGTTTTAAAACTTTACTTAGAGTAAAAGAGATAACAATCGGTATAGATAAAGCTGGAGATACAAGCTTTGTAATTAACATTTTACTATATGGAGTTGAGTTTTGAAAAAACTAATTTTACTAACTATAACACCATTGCTATTTGCTAGTTCTACAAATATAGACAAATTATCTAAAAAAATAGATATTTTAAATAATGATAAAAAAATATCATCTAAATTAGAATATACTATATATGACCCATTTGCTAGTGCAAAACCTATTATAAGTGAAGCAAAAGGTATAAAAGAGATTGAACCAATTATAGTACTTCCTATTATTGTTCAAACAATTTTAAACCATAAAGTTTTAATCAACAATAAATGGTATAAAACTGGAGATATAGTTCAAAATGGTCTTATAAAAGAGATTCACCAAAAATATATTGTAGTTTTTAAAAATAAGAAAAAAACTTTTATAACTATAAAATCTAAAAAAAGCATATTTACAACTAAGGAAATTACTGAATGAAACTAATACTCTTTATCTTTTTAACTTTTTACACTCTAAATGCTAACTCAAATTGTGAAAACACACTTTTTACATTTGATGTACTAAAATCATCAAATGTAAAAACCATAGATATTATTGAAAATCTAGCAGATAAATGTGAATTTTCTGTTAAAATAAAAGATGATATTGCTAGTGATGTTATAAATAAAGAGCTATTTATTGTTCATATAAAAGATTATACATTAGAACAAGTTTTTAACTTTTTACTTACTCAAAATAATATGTTTTATAACTATAATGAAACAAATAAAGTGTTATCTATCTCTTACCTAGAAACTCGTTCTTTTGTAATTGACTATGTAAACCTTAGTGAACATACTACAGAATCTACAAAAAACATCACAGTAGGAGCTGTTTCTACCAATTCAGATGGTGGTAGTAGTGATAGTTCAGGAAATTCAGATAGTACTACAGTAACAACAAAATCTCAATTTAAGTTTTGGGATAAACTTAACAATGAAATAGACACTATTCTTTCTCGTGATGGTGATAAAACAAAAATTAAAAGTAAATCTATTATAAACAGAGAAACAGGTGTTATAACTATAACAGGAACTAAAAACCAAATTAACCGTATAAGTAATTACCTGAAAAAAATTAAAAATCGTTTACATAAACAAGTTATGCTAGAAACTAAACTTCTTGAATTAACTTATGCTGATGTAGAAAGTAAAGGTATAGATTGGTCAAAGTTTAATATTAATCTATCTGGAGATTTAGGAAGAAGTTGGAATAATGTTTTAAAAGAGGGTGTATCTACACAAAAAATGGCTTATGATTTATCTATAAATGGTTTATTGGATTTTCTTGAAAAACATGGCTCAGTAAATGTTTTATCTACTCCAAAGATTCTAACTTTAAACAATCAACCAGCAGTAATTAATGTTGGTAAACAAATTAATTACCGTTATCAAGATGGTAGTTTTGCTACATCAGACACAACGACTTCTGCTTCAAGTACATACACTATGGCATCAGTATTTATTGGTCTTACACTAAATATTGTTCCAGAGATTACAGATGATGGATTTATCATTTTAAAAATTAACCCTGTTGTAAGTGAACAACTTGATGCTGAAGCAAGTTTAGACGATGGTGCTGGAGATGTTACAGATAGTAGTGGAGTTAGAATTATGCCACCAGATATTAGAATTAAACAATTATCTTCTATTGTTAAAGCTAAAGATGGTAATAGAATTATTGTTGGTGGTCTTATCTCAAGTAAAGAGCAAAATATTATAAATAAAGTAACAGGTTTAGGAGATATACCTATACTTGGTTGGGCATTTAAAAATAAAGATAAAGAAGTATCTAAAACGGAATTAATCATAGTTATAACACCAACTATTATAAATAATGATACTTTTCCATCTATTGATACTGTTGAAAAATCACTTAACGGTTCATTAGATGAGTAGCTTTTTAAAAGCACATAAAGTTTTTGATACAAATTTTAATTCTAGCTTTTATTTTGAAAGTCTTAGCTCTGAATATGCTAAGAGTTCACTTCTTACAACTATAAACTCAAACAATACCCCTATAATCTTTTTACTTGGAGAACCAGGGGTTGGTAAAACATATATGTTAAACCTTATAAAAGATGAAATATCTTCAGATAAAAAAGTACTCTTCACTTCAGAACCATTTTCAACACCAGAATCTTTTTTACATTTTCTTTTAGAAGACCATAAAGTAGATATTAGTTTAACAATTTCTCAATTAAAAAATATAGCTATAGAAAAGTTTAAAAATAATAATAACATTATAATGATAGACGAAGCCCAACTTTTAAACAATATAGTTCTTGAATTTATTAGAACACTTTCAGATACAGGTCATTTTAATTTTTTACTATCTATGCATAAAGAAGATGGTGAAGAAATTTTAAAAAGAAGCCATTTTCTTTCTAGAAATCATCGTGTAGTTATACTCGGTATATTAAAAATGAATGAGATACAAAAATATATAAATTCTCAACTAATTAAACATAGTTTAGGTGAAATATCTTCTCAATTTAAAAATAAACAAATAAAACTACTTTTAAAGTTATCTAATGGTAATTTTAGAATCATAAAACAACTACTAAAACATACTTTTCTAATCGCTGACTATGCTAGAACAAATGGACATAGTAAGTATGATACTCCAAACAATTGTGTTATAACAATGGCTGGAATTGACCTAGGAATTATAGATGCATAATAACTTTGAAACACTAGAAAAAAAATGTAGACTTTACTATCTAAAACAAAAACTTAAAATTATAATCCCTATGTTTTTTATATCTATAATAATCTTAGTTTTTAGTATGTTTTTTAATAAAAAAGAGAAACAAATTATAGTTAAAAAAGAATCTGTTAAAATAATTGAACATAAAAATCCTAAAATAAAAACTATAAAAGAAAAAGAAACAATAGATAAAAATATAAACATACCTAAAATAAAAAAGATAAAAGTTATAAAAAAAACTAAAAGAATCATTAAGGATGTTAAGTATACTATTCAATTAAATAATGATATTATCTCTAATAAAAAGATTTTTCATACAAAATATAAAAAAAATAATAATAAAAAAGAAAAAATAATTGAGCCTTTACAAATAACAAAAACTACTAAAATATCTAAAAAAACTACAAATAACTTTTCTATATCTACAAAAAAACTAGAATCTACTAAAGATATGATAACTTTATATAATAAAGAAAATGATTATGACTTAGCACTTAAAATTGCTCAAAGATACTACGATTCTAAAAAATACTCCACTGCCCTACTTTGGACAAAAAAAGCAAATATTTTAAATAGAAAAGCTGATGGAGCTTGGATTCTATATGCTAAATCTGAATATGCTAAAGGTCACTACAAAAGAGCTATTGAGATTCTAAACCTATACTTAGCAAATGCTAACTCTAAAGAGGGTGAATCACTACTAATTACATGGACACAAGGAAAATAGATGAATATTTTAAAGCTATCTTTATCTCTACTCATTATAACAGTATCATTAAATGCTGATTCTTATAAAGATTTTTCTAAATATCTTAAAAATAAAGATTACCGTAATGCTTGTATAAAAGGTAAAATTATTTTTGAAAGTAATGAGAAAGATGAAGAGTTAATCTCATTAATAGGCTTTAGCTGTATGAAAGCTGACTATATAAATACACTTGGGACACTACAAAGTAAACAAAGAAAAACAATAGAAAGCAGACAAAATGCTGTTATATTTTCATCTTTACTATTACAAAAGAGATTAATTTACCAATTTATGTATGACAACACAGATATTTCAACTCTTGCATTACCAATTAGTGAACATCCTATCTCTAAAACATTTGTAGCTATTAGAGACAACAATTTTAAAATTATATCTGAGTATCCAAAAACAATTGAATTTACTACCGACAATAAACTCTACAAAGTTTATATTAACCCTAAAGATAGAGGAAGAATTACCATAGAGGTAAAAGATTCTAACAACCACATCAAAAAACATAGGTATTTATAATGATTAAAAAAACAGTCAGATTAGGTGACTACTTAATTGAAAAAGGTATTATTACAAATGAGCAGTTAATGAATGCTCTTTCTTTACAAAAAGCTTCCGATTACTCTAAAAAGCTTGGTGAGATTCTTATTCAAGAGGGTTATACAACTCATAAAGAGATAGCTAGAGAACTATCTGAGCTTTTAAAAATAGAGTTTATCGATATTTTTGGTTATGAACTAGATTTTAAATTAATTGACAGATACCCATCTCATATATTACAAAATGCTGAAGCAATTCCACTTAAAGAAGATGAAGAATATATCCATGTTGCTACATCTGACCCACTAAATAATGATGCACTAGAAATTCTTGAAAATGTTATTGTCTCAAAACCTATAAAACTATATTTATCTTTAGATGAAGATGTTCGCCATATCTTTCAGCGTATTCACATTATTCAAAGT
>JAMOPZ010000326.1 GCA_027064245.1 Campylobacterales bacterium | reverse complement strand
GTTCAAATCTTTTATCTAAATGATGAATTAAAGCTTTTATATCACCTTTTGTTGCATAATCATTGTCATTTGCAAATAATCCTAATGAAAATATAAAATAGGTTAAAAATAATATTTTTTTCATAATCTTTTCCTAATTTTTTATATATCTAATACGCTATAAACAGGAGCAAATTGTTCCACTTTTTTAACTCCATCTAAAAATGTAAGATTAAGGATAAAACAACACTCCACTAAAGTTACTCCTGTTGCTTTTACCAACTTTGCCGCAGCACTTGCAGTACCACCTGTGGCTATTAGATCATCTATTATTAATACTTTTGCATTTTTATTATTAAAAGCATCTTTATGGATCTCAACTTCATCAAAGCCATATTCTAACTCATATTTTTCAGATATAGTATCACCTGGTAATTTACCTTTTTTTCTAACTGGAACAAATCCTATATTTAACTTTGTAGCTAAAGATGCTCCAAATATAAACCCTCTTGCATCAAGTCCTACAATATATTCTATATTCATCTGTTTATATCTATTAGTTAGATGGTCTATAAGCAATCCATAAGCTTTTGGATTATTTAATAATGTTGTAATATCTTTAAAAACAATTCCAGGCTTTGGAAAATCTGGTATATCTCTTATACTATTTAAAATAATTTGTTTGTGTTCTTGTGTTAATTGCACCATAAAATTTTATCCTTCATATTAATATGCACATTATTATAACAAAAAAGGCTTAAATAACTTTAGTTTAAAGATATTTTTATATTATTAGATCTTTAAAAAAATGGAGTGTAGGGAATTAATTGAAGAATATAAATTTATTAAAAAATATAAAAGTTTTATTAGTAGAAGATGAGCATAGTTTAGCTACACTACTTCAAAATGGTATAGGAGATTATTTTAAAGAGTTTTATATAGCTTCAAATGGTAAAGATGGTATAGAAAAATATTATAAATATCTCCCTGATCTTATTATTACTGATATTATGATGCCTGATCTTACAGGTTTAGAGATGATAAGAAAATTAAAAAAAAACAATCCAAATCTACTAGCTATTATCTTAAGTGCTTTTAGTGATAAGGATAAATTACTTGATGCTATAGATATAGGGGTTATGAAATATTTTATAAAACCATTTGACCCTGATGAACTTTTAAACTATATAGTTTCAGTAAGCAATAAAATTAAAAGTGATATTTTTCTTTTAAATGATAATTTTGAATTTCATATATCTACAGAAAAATTATATAAAGATAAAGAGTATATTTCAATTACAAAAAGAGAGATACTCTTTTTACAACTATTAATAAAAAAAAACAGTTATATAATACATGAAGATGAGATAAAAAAATATCTATGGCCAAATGAAGATGTATCAAGTGAACGATTAAGAACATTTATTAGACGATTTAGATCTAAAACATCTAAGCATATTATACAAAATATAAAAGCTCTTGGTTATCAGGTGATTCCGCGATGAGATATATACAATGGTATCATAGTTTTGGAGATAAACATAAAAAAATAGTAGAAAAATTGACCAATCTAAGTGATGATAAAATTATAGATTATTTTGATTATGAAAATATGAAAATAAAAGAGAGTGATTTTTGTCCTTTATATAAAAAAAATAAAAAATGTCACGATATAGAAGATTTAAATTGTTATTTTTGTGGCTGCCCATATTTTAGAGTTGGTAAAAAACAAAGTATTTGTAGTATAGATGCAAAAGATGGTAGTAGCATTATAGGCAAAGATG
>JAMOPZ010000325.1 GCA_027064245.1 Campylobacterales bacterium | reverse complement strand
TAAAAACAGATTTTTTACTTAATTATATTGATGATGTTGAACTTCGTCAGAAAATAGAGAAACAACTCAATAAAGTTGAAGCATCTAACAAGTTTTCAAAGGCTGTTTTCTTTGGAAATAATAATGAGTTTACAGTTTCAACAGTTGAGGAGCAAAATATAGCTAATAACTCAAAACGATTGATTCAAAATGCAATCATCCTCTGGAACTATATGTACATCACAAAAAAAATTGACCAATCAAAGACTCAAGAAGAGAAAGATGAAATAATTAAAGCACTCAAAAGTAGTTCAATCGTTCATTGGTCACATATCAATTTTTATGGGGAGTATGACTTCACACGATCTTCAAAGAAAACACATCGTTTAATTGCTCCTAGTGGAGATAAATAATCTCTTTGATGATTTGGTCTATTGAATTTTTTTTATTTGCTTGTATTGGAGATATGGAAGGATTTATTTTTCAAGATATATATATTGACGTTTTATTTAAGGCGGTTTCGCTTTTAACCCATTTGTTTAATCGGAACCTTTATAGAATTTACCTTTAGATACTTTTTTTATAATACCTTTTTTATAAAGACGAGAGAGTTCAATCGCAACTGTTGCTTTATTATCACTTGGTATATCACTATACGTAAACAATTTTGCACTATCTAGCTGATTGATATAGGTCCTAGTTATTTTTGCTACCGACATCTCATCTCCTTTTATATTGAGATATTTTATCATATTATGAAATGTTTTACAACTAAAAAACTTTTCTTTTTAAGTTTAAACACAGAATTTAAAAAGATGAGAATGAGATAATATATTATATTATATTATATTATATTATATTATATTATATTATATTATCAAAGAAAAAATACAAGAAGATACTCTTGATAAATAGATTGAATTAACAGGTGTAAAAGATTTTACACGTTTAAGAATAAACTTTCAATTTTTGTTATTTTATTTTTTTGGTATAGTATACACCTTATTACATATCCTCTAAAGAAAGTCCTCTATATTGAACTTTATATTTTTTATGTTTATCTACTAACTTCTTAGCTTTATTTTTGAGAATATCTATATCAATATTTTTACTTTGTCGCTTTACTTCAACAATTACCATAGATTTATCTTCATCATTGATAGCTACTATATCAATCTCATTTTGATTACCTTTTTCCCAATATGTACCAATATTTGAATATTGATTCGATAATTTGAGAGTTTGCGTAAAATATTTCTCTAAAATATGTCCACTATATGTTGTATAGTCTCTATTTACTATCTTTTTAAGATATTCATAGTTTTCTATCTCAATAGCACTTTTATATTTATAGATAAACCTAAACCAAAAGTTAAAAAAGTTATCTATTATCTCATATCGTAATGTTCTACTACCATCTTTAGCAAAAATAGGTTTTACTCTTTTAATGATAGTATATTCATTTTCTAATCTATCAAGATAACCACCAACATTTTTTTCTAAGATACTTTCTATCTCAACTCTAGCTGTTTTAGATGATGAGATAAGAGCAAGAATAGAGAAATATGTAAGATACTCTTTTCCGAACTCTTCTATAAGTAGATTTTTACCTTCATCTATAAACAAAGAATATTCATCAAATACTAAATTTAACTGCTTTTGTAATGTAAATGCTTTATTATCAACAACTATCTCTACATACTTAGCAACACCACCTGTAAGCATATAAAATGAGAGTAAATTATCATTTGAATAACTTGGATAATTATCTTTTATAATCTCTTTAATC
>JAMOPZ010000324.1 GCA_027064245.1 Campylobacterales bacterium | reverse complement strand
TGTTTAGAAAACTAAATTTAGATTTTGAGCTAGCTAACGATGGAGTAGAAGCAGTAGAAAAATTTAAAACTAATAGTTATGATATAATCTTGATGGATGAAAATATGCCAAATATGGGAGGAATTGAAGCTACAAAATATATAAGAGAATTTGAAAAAGAAAATAATCTATCTCATACTCCAATAGTAGCACTAACAGCAAATGCCTTAAAAGGGGATAGAGAAAGATTTATGGGTGCTGGTATGGATGAGTATCTAACTAAACCTTTAGATAAAAATAGGTTAAATGAAGTGTTAAATAAAATGATTGTAAAAAATAATAAAAATTTAAAGAATTAAAATGGATAAAGCAGGACAAAAAAGCTTTTTAGTACCAATAATATTATTGGTAATTGTCTCAATAATTTCTCTAGTATCTATAAATACATATCTAAATATAAATTTATTTAAAACTCATATTAAAAATGATATAGCTAAACTAAAACAAACATATTTAATTAAACAAAAAGATATAGTACACAATAAAGTTCATACAGTAAATGATTCTATTAAGTTTCAGATTTATCGAAATAGATCTAAAAATAAAGGTAAAAATCTTGATACTTCAGAAGAAGAGATTAAGGATATGATTATAGATAGATTTTCAATTGTAGAAAAAAATAAAAATCAATATCTTTTTATATTGGATTTGCACAATATAGAAGGTGGAAAAGATTTTGCTACTATGATATTAAATCCAAATAGACCAGATTTAATAGGGAAAAAATTAGATGACAGCTATAAAGATGCAAAAGGGAAAGAGTTTAGAAAAGAGTTTTTAAAAGGTTTAAGAGAAAATGGGGAGGCTTATGTAAAATATTGGTATAAAAAACCTAACTTTAATGAGCCAAAACCTAAAATGTCATATTTTTATTGGCAAAAAGATTGGAACTGGATAATAGCTAGTGGATTTTATTTTGATGATTTGGAAAAGCAGATAAAAGATAAACAAAATAGTATAAAAATATATATGCATAAAATTATAAACAAGAATATCCAAATTAGTGTTATATTGACCGTTATTATTTTATTGATTTCAGCATTTATTGCACTAAAAATTGATAATACTATTAAAAATTATATTAAGAAATTATCTACAGCATTAAATGATATAAAACTATTAAATATACTTTTGGAGGAAAAAGTAGATAAAAAAGTAAAAGAGTTAAGAGAAAAAGATAATATCCTTATCCAACAATCAAAATTAGCATCAATGGGTGAGATGATAGGAAATATCGCTCACCAATGGAGACAACCTCTAAATGTACTTAGTATTAAAAATATGACTTTATATGCATATTATAAACAAGGTTTAGTTGATGATAAGTTTATAGATGAATATATAAATAGTTCAAACAATACACTAAAATATATGTCTGATACTATTGATAACTTTAGAAATTTTTTTAAACCAGATAAGAAAAAAGAAAATTTTAATCTTTATGATACTATTAAAAAAAGTGTTGATATTCTAAATGAATCATTTAAATATCATAATATAAGATTTACTATAAGCGGTAGTTCTAATATAATATTTTATGGCTATAAAAATGATTTTGCACAAGTTATACTAAATATAATAACCAATGCAAAAGATGCAATAAAAACAAATAAGCTAAAAAATGGTATCATATTGATCAATACAAAACAAACACAAGATATTATAACAATAGAGATAAAAGATAATGCAGGTGGAATACCAAAAGATATAATAGATAAGGTGTTTGAACCATATTTTACTACAAA
>JAMOPZ010000323.1 GCA_027064245.1 Campylobacterales bacterium | reverse complement strand
GAATTGAAGATATTATTAAACAAAGAGAATCTCTATTTGAAATAGATAAAGAGCTTGAATCATTGGCACAACAATATGCTTTACAAATTATATCATCTCAAAGTAAACAATTAGATACACAAGATACAGATTATCAAAACATAGATATAAATTCTATTAAACAAGTCAATCCTAAAACTATAGGTGTAGAGCATATTATATATGAAACAATCAAAGAGCTAGAGTTACCAAATCTATTTACCCAATTAGATTTATCAGATATACAAATAAATAGTGCAATAGGTACACTTATAGCTAAAACTTGTAACCCTGTAAGTGATAAAAGAAGTATTGAATGATTAAGAGATAAAAGCGGTGCTGGTGAGTTGTATGATTGTGACTATAAAAATATATCTAATAATAGTTTTTATAGAGCTGCTGATATACTACTAGTGCATAAAGATAAAATAGAACAACACTTGTATAATAAAACAAAACAGTTATTTAAATATACTGAAACAATAACTCTTTATGACCTAACTAACACATACTTTGAAGGTGATGCTACTAATATAGATAAAGCTAAAAGAGGAAGAAGTAAAGAGAAACGAAGTGATGCAAAGATTATTACATTAGCAGTAATACTAGATGGCAGTGGATTTATTAAAAATAGTAAAATATTTAGTGGTAATATTAGTGAACCATCAACATTAAAAGCAATGATTGATGATCTTAAAATAGTTAAAACTACAGATGTAAATAATAAAACATTATTTACAACAAATACAAACTCTTTAGTTGTAATGGATGCTGGTATTGCATCTCAAGATAATATAGATTATCTTACAAAAGAGAACTATGAATATTTGGTAGTATCTAGAAAAAGAGACAAACAGTTTGATGAATCTGCCTCTTGTGTGGTAAAAGAGGATAAAGATAATAATGCAATAGTAAGAGCACAAAAAGTTGAAATAAAAAATGAAGATGATACTATAAAAGAGATAGAACTATACTGCCATTCAAAGCCAAGAGAAGCTAAAGAAAACTCAATGCAAAATAGAGTTCAAATTAAATTTATTAAAAGTCTAGAATATCTAAAAGATGGACTTACCAAACCTAAACGAATGAAAAAATATGATAAGATTTTACAAAAAATTGGATCTTTAAAAAGTGATAACTCTACAATATCAAAGTACTATGATATAACAGTTAAAAAAGATCCTAATACACCTAATGCTATAGATATATCCTGGAATGAGAAAATAGGAACAGATGATAAAAGTGCTATGAATGGAGTATATTGTTTACGAACTAACAATATTACAATGGATGAGAAAACACTTTGGAAAACATATACGACACTAACGGATTTAGAATCAGTATTTAGAACTTTAAAAAGTGAATTAGGACTTCGTCCAATATATCACAAAACACAAAAAAGAGTAGATGCTCATCTATTTATAACTACTCTAGCTTATACAATAATACATACTATTAGATATAAACTAAAATCTAAGAATATAAACTATAGCTGGAGTACAATAAGAGACGTAATATCTTCTCAAGTTAGAATAACAACAACTGCTAACTGTAAAGATGGAAAAGTATTATATCTTAGACAAAGTTCATTATTAACAAATGAAAAACAGAAAGAGATTTATGCTTTTCTAAATATAAAATCAAAAGCAGGAGCAAAAACTAAAATATATAAATAATTAAAGATGTAGTGCAGGTTAATTTTTTTATAAGCTATAAAATGGCTTAACTAAAAGGTTTTTTGAATTTGGATGGCAAAGATGGGTTAGG
>JAMOPZ010000322.1 GCA_027064245.1 Campylobacterales bacterium | reverse complement strand
ATAATATTATATAAATATATATATATAAAAGGAACTAATTATGAAAATAATTTTATGGAATCAAAAAGGTGGAGTTGGTAAAAGTATTTACTCTATACAAATAGCACTATATTTTGATGCAACGATTATAGAACTTGATCCTTATGGAGTTTTAACAAAGACACTAGATAAAGATAGAGTTTACAAAGTAGATTTAAAAGATGATGCTCCAACAATATCTGAGGGTGATGTAGTTTATGACTTTGGAGGATTTGATGATGCACGACTAAACAAAGTATCTCAAGATGCAGATTTAATTATCATACCATTTAACCCAACTATAAATGCACTAGGAACAACACTAGAGAGTTATAAACGAGCCAAAGAACAAAACATCCCTATACTATTCATAGCAAATGCATATATCAAAGAACAAGATGTTACAGATGCCATAGAATATATAGAAGAGATTACAGGAGATGAAATAGAGTATTTTCAAGTACCACATACAAGAGCATTACAAAGTGCTGAAAATGAGGGAACAAGTATTATAGACTTAGCAACAAATAGTACAGGCATAAAAAAACATGCATATAAAAAGATAAGTAACACAATGCAAGAACTAATGAACAAAATTAAAGAATATATTTAACTGTATTTTGTTATAGTTAAATATATGATAATTATATATAAGGTAATATAAAATGGCAAAAGCAAAGTTTGATAAACTAGATGATAAAAATGAAACCATTAGTACAACTCATGCAGATTTACAAAATATGCAAAAAAAGAAGATGGGCAGACCCAAAGGTTCAAATGTTAAAAAAGAACAAGCAAATATACCTCTATCGGTAGCATTAACACCAACACAAAAAAAACAGCTTAGAGAATATGCAAAGAAAGATGATAGAACAGCTGGATATATCATCAAAAAGCTTTTAATAGAAAAAGGTATCATAGAACCAAATGATTAATTCTTATAGCTTATCAAAGCTATAAGAGATAAAAAAGTAAATTCTAACCCCACTACACTACTACATATTTATCAAAACTAAAACTTACATAACAACCCCATGAGCAAAGCGAATAGAGGCGAAGCCGTTGCACCCTAGCAACTGCTACTGATGAAGTGGTGCAAGGCACACAGAACAGCACTAAACACCCAAACACTAGCCGAAGAGTGAAACTCTTCCCCTATATGCAAAAAAGAGCCGTAAGGCGACAATAAATAAAAAGCGACTAATCGCCCTTAGGCGATTATGTCAAGATACATTCTATCAGTTCGAAGAACTGCATCAAATGGATAGAAATATTGCTTTAGCAATTTTCCTTTTAAGTATTTCGCAGATGTAATGTACAAATATAAATGTAAAAGATAATGTACTAAGGTATATGTAGCAAAAGCAACTCTTAAAAACCTCTCTATAAGGCATTTTCAAAGACTAAGGGGTAATTATACAGTTACTGGTAATAATCAGAGAATAAATGATAGGTAATTGTGTAATTACCACCTAGTAATTGAAAAATAGTTCTATGATAATTAAATTGTTATGGGGTAATTGTGTAATTACTGGCAACTATAATAGTTAAATAAAGTATTACCTAAAATATCACCCAAAAAATATTAAATATAAAAAATAAATGATAATTTCTATAAAAAGTAGAAATATAGGGGAATTTCAATGGTGCGCCCGAAGAGATTCGAACTCCTGACCGCTGGTACCGCAAACCAGTGCTCTATCCAGCTGAGCTACGAGCGCACACCGTCTCTTGTTTAAGAGGTTGAAATTTTATCATTTTAAACTTA
>JAMOPZ010000321.1 GCA_027064245.1 Campylobacterales bacterium | reverse complement strand
CTTCTAATTGCATATTGTTTAGTTTTTGTTCTTTTATATATTTTATTTTATATATCATAATCTATCTTACTTAAAAATTCCTCTTTGGAGATAATACCTTGATCCAATAACTCTTGAGCTACAGTATTTAAGGATCTAAAATTATCTATTTTTATCTTTTGATTTTGTGAAATTTTAGATGCTATATCTTTATCTATTTCTAAAATTTCTGCTACAACTGTACGATTTATATATCCCATTAAATTACATTTAGCACAACCTTTTGGGATATATAGTTTTGTTTGATTATCATATTGTTTACAATCATTACATAATTTTCTTACTAATCTTTGGGCTATTATCATCTTTAAAGTTGAAGATATCAAATATGGTTCAATTTTTAGATCAATTAATCTTGTAATTGTTTCAATAGAATTATTTGTATGTAAAGTTGCTATTACTAAATGCCCTGTTAAGGCAGCTCTTATAGCTATTTTTGCAGATAGAGTATCTCTTATTTCACCTATTAATAAAATATCTGGATCTTGTCTTAAAATATTTTTTAAAACAGTATAATAATCTAACTCTATTTGTGGATTTAAATTTACTTGCATAATACCATCTAGTTTATACTCTACAGGATCTTCTATAGTGATAATTTTTTTTGATGATTGATTTAGATGATTTAACATTGAGTATAAAGTAGTAGTCTTTCCACTTCCTGTTGGTCCTGTTACTAAAATAAGTCCTTGAGTTAATGATAAGTTTTTATATATTTTATTTAGATCTGATTTTCCAAAACCTATAGAATCTAAATTTTTTTGAATATTTTTATTATTTAAAATCCTAAGCACAATAGACTCACCATAAATAGTAGGCATAGTAGAGATACGAAAATCAAACTCATCACCATCTATTTGTTTACCAAATCTACCATTAAGTGGTAGTCTTTTTTGAGATATATCAAGATGTGCTAAAAATTTTATAATAGAGCTTATCATAGAATATAATTTTTTATCAAATTTAAAAAATTGATTTAAAACACCATCAAATCTAAGCCTTATAAGTAAATCATTTTTTAAGCTTTCAAAATGAATATCACTAATATTGTTTTGTATACACAATTGTAAAATTATATTTAAAAATTGTGTGGTATATGAGTTTGTTTGTGTTGTTATATCATCATCTAATGCTTGTAATGCCAACTGATATAATTTTATTTTAGTTTTTATATATTTATATTCATATTCTAAATATATTTTTTGAATATATATAAATTTTATAGGTGAATTTAAAAGTTTTATTATAGGTTTTGGATCTTGATTTATATCTGATGTAGCAACTAAGATATATAGATCATATTGCTTTATAGGAAGAATATTATATTGAACTATATCTATATCTTTAGATAGATTATAATCTATATTATAACTAAAAAGTTTATTTATCATCATAAAGCCTTAGTGTTAAGTATTTATCTTTTTGTTTTAAGACTACACTATTTAAATCTATTTTTATAATTTTATACCCAGATATAGTATCATATTTTTTATATGGTTTTTCATTGATATAGACAATATCACCTATAATTGCACTTAAGTTTAAATTTAATGATAAATTTTTTGTTTTTAATATCTTTTTTTCTTTTATTTTTAAAAAAGGATTGGGAACATTTGTATCAGATAAATTTGAAGCTAAAAGATTATAAAAATAATCTATTTTTATAGTTAGATTTAATACTATTTTTCTTTTATCTTTTTGTAAAATTATATTTTTTAAGATAAGATGTTGTTCTATATTTTTAATA